>CAMSEX010000025.1 GCA_947057875.1 uncultured Clostridium sp. | reverse complement strand
GTAACAATGTCTCCTGCTTGATATGTGCTTTCTTCTTTAATTAAAATCAATTCGCTCCCCTCAATTGTTGGTTCCATGCTATCTGTAAGAACCACTAAAATCGCATATTTCCCCAATTTCACAATGGGCTCCTTTTGGATATATCTTGCATAAATCACAGACACCAAAGTCATCAACAAAAAAACAAGAAATACCCTATACATGATTTGAATTATTTTCTTCATTTTTCTCCTTTCTCACATTTAACTCTCTGCTAAAAATATTTTCTGGTTATTCTTAGCAGAGAGCTAAAACTCTCTGCTCAATTTTATATAAGGTTTTAAATTGGATATAATTTTCATTACTGGAAAATGATTTTCCAGATTATGTAGTAGCTTTTGCCTGTGTTCCTACTACTTTTAATGCAAACATATAATTTTGCAAATTATTCTCTCCATCTTGCGTATCTTTTTTATCATTCTCTAAAATATCAGTCTCTGTATTTCCTGTCTCATATGGCCAAATTGCAAAAATTTCGATAGTTCTTTTTTGATTTTTATCTGATTTTAAAATTCTTCCTGTTAGCTCTTTTTCAGCAAGCTCTGCTAATGTTGTATAAGAAACTGTTGAAACTCCATCTATCTTAGCTTGAAAAAATAAATTACTTGGTTTATTTCCACTTTCTGTTGCTTCAATATGATATTCAACATCTACCTCAGATTCTGTTGCATCAAGTTCTAATTCTGCTTTTCCAGAAAATCCTGGAGCCATTTTCCCATTTTCCAAATTTACTTTTCCTTCATGATCCACTGTATCTAGTAAAGAAATTTCATTTGTCTCAGACGTACTCCAGCCATTTACTTTAAAACTCCACTTAGCAACTTGAAGCGAACCTGCTCCTTGATAATTTGTATAATATTTAGCAAATGTGAAACCAGCCAAAAACACCATTAACAACAAAACAACTAATATCGAGAATACTAACGTTTTTTGTTTTTTATCCAATAGGCATCCTCCTTCCTTTATAAAAATTAAGCTAAATATTCTCTAACGCATTCTTCATCTATATTTGATTGCTGGGGGCAATATTTTTATAAATATAATTAAATGAACAATAGAAAATTACAAATTATTTTCTTTTCACATCATGTTTCTTGGGGGATACTAATATGAAAAAAATTAATTAACTAAACATATTTTTATTTTTTTCTGGAGAATGTAAATTTCGATATAAAATTTTGTGAAATTTACTTTTCTAAAGATTTTTGATTAAAATATACGTCTTTGAATATTTAACTTGAATGTATTATAGCACGTCAAATTATGTTTGTAAAGTATTTTTTGCAAAATTTTTATATTTTTTTATAAAAAGTCTCGAAAGCATTGATTTACCTAAAAAAAGAAACTTCTTGTTTTTCAAAAAGTTTCTTTTTTAGGTTATCTTGGTAATCTTACTGTAAAAATTGTTCCTTTGGGCAAATTATGTGATGCTTTAATTGTACCATTGTGAGCACTCACAATCGTACTTGCTATTGAAAGTCCTAGTCCACTGCCTCCTGTTTCACGACTACGTGCTCTATCTTCTCTGTAAAATCGATCAAATACATGCTTTAACCCTTCATCACTAATCCCAATTCCTGTATCAATCACTTCCATATTACATTTATTATCTTTGAAAAATGTACGAATTTCAATTGTATCCCCTTTTTCTGTATATTTGATACTATTATCTAGTAAAATCACTAATAATTGATGAATTTTATTGGTATCAATGCTAATGTCTTTTTGAAAATTTAAGTTTAACGTAAGCGTTTTTTCTTGCGCCAAAACAATTTCCTGATATGGAGCTACTATATTTTGAATAAATTCATCTATTTTAACATCTTCTTTTTGCAATTTTGCATTCTTTTTTGGCATAGAACCTCGCAACAAAATCATCAAATCTTTTGTCATTTTAGACAAGCGCTTTGTTTCACTCAAAGTTAGCATAATTTCTTCCGATTTATCAATGATTTTTGCATTTGGTTCACGAAGCAATAACTCTTGTTTTGCCTGAATAATCGTTAATGGAGTCCTAAGTTCATGAGAAGCATTTTGCACAAATTCTGTCTGTTTTTTGAAAGTTTCTTGAATTGGTTTCAAAGTTTTAGTCGACAAAATCAAACTCGCTATTCCAGATAAAATAATTCCTACCATCACTGCTTGGATGATAATATTTTTATAATTATGAATTAAACTATTTTCACTATCTACGTTAATTAATAGCTGAACATAACGCTCTTTGGAAGGTTCTGCTGACTTGAGCAAAAAATTCAAACATCGATAATTATATTTATCATTAATTCTAACTCCATAAATTGTGTCCAATTTATTTTTATCAAAACTCAAATCAGAGGCATATTGAAAAAATTTCCCTAATTCATCCTCATTTAAAATTTTCTCATTTTTGTCCCTAATAATACAACTAACTTGAGGATTATCTATTTTTTGCGCCAGACTATAATCAAAATTAAGGTTATTATCAAAAACACGATATTGTTCCATTCCAAAAATATCGTACAGAATCTCCAATTTTTCCGTTATATCAACAAATTTATTGCGTGCTTCACTAAGTTGATTGTCACTCGAAGCAAATGTAATGTTTCTTACCATTAAAAACATTAACATCCCAAAAATAATAAAAATAGTTGAAAACGCTATCATATTATACATAATATGTAAAATAAATTGCTTTTTTAGATTCTGCTGTTCTCCCATGATTTTTCCTTTCGTTTATTTTTTTAGGCTATTCTGACCAAATATAACCAACACCCCTGACTGTTTTAAAATACTTATCATAGCCAATTTTTTTCAGTTCTTTTCGCAAACCACTAGCATATACTTCAATAACATTAGTACTTGTCTCAGAATCAAAACCCCATATTTTATCAAAAATTTGGTCCTTTGTAATAATGGTATTTTGTGACCCTAGTAAATACTCCAAAACATCAAATTGCTTCCCTTGCAAAATAATTTCTTGCCCATTGGCAGTCACTTTTCGACTATTCAAATCAAGCACCAAGCCCTTAAATTCTAAGGTTTTTTGAATGGTATAGCTTCCTTTAGAGCGGCGAATAATAGCATCTAATCGCGCCAACAACTCATCACGATTAAAGGGCTTTACTAAATAATCATCTGCTCCCACACGAAAGCCACGCAATTTATCCTCTAAAGCATCTTTTGCTGTTAAAATTAAAATTGGCGTAAAATTTTTTTGGTTTCTTAAAGTAGCTAAAACCTCATATCCGTCCATTATGGGCATCATTAAATCCAGAATAATCGCATCATAAATGCCTTGTTCTGCATACAAAACTCCTTCTTCACCATCATAGGCACAATCCACATCATAATCATTTTTCACACACTGCTCAATGGTTCTAGATAAAATTTTGTCATCTTCAATAATTAAAATTTTCATCATCTACCTCACATTTTTATTATAAAACAACAACCTTAAATTTACCTAAAAATTTACATCTAACCCCATTACCATGGTTGCTATTTTGAAAAATATTAACACAGAGCACATATCTGAAATTGTTGTAATAACTGGCGTTGCCATTAACGCTGGATCGATTTTTAATTTCTTTGCCAACATCGGAAGTGTACATCCTAAAAATTTTGCCAGTACTACCGTTCCCAATAATGACAAAGATACAACAATAGCTAAACCAACATCTTGATATTGGAACCAAATTCTTAAGCTATTGGCAATACCTAGCATAAATGCTACCAAAATAGCTACTCGAAATTCCTTCCAAACTGCCTTCAAATAATCTTTCAACATTACTTCATCATTTGACATACCACGAATAATCAGGGTTGAAGTTTGAGAACCGCAATTACCAGTTGTTCCCATAATCATTGGAATAAACGCTACCAATAATGGAACAGTTGCAAAAGCTTCTTCATATTTTGTAATTATCGAACCTGTCACAATGGAAGACAACATCAGAACCAAAAGCCATATAATTCTGCTTTTAGCATGTTGAAACACACTTGTTTTAAAATATGTTTCCTCATTTGGCGTAATGGCCGCCATCTTTTCAAAGTCTTCTGCTACCTCTTCTTGCAAAACATCCATAGCATCATCAACAGTTACAATTCCTACCAAACGATTCTCTTTGTCCACAACAGGAATTGCTAAGAAATTATATTTGTCAAACATTTTCGCAACAATTTCTTTGTCTTCCAAAGTAGAAACTGTAATTACATTCGTCTCCATAATGTCTTTAATAATAGTATCTTCTTGGGCAATTACCAAAGATTTCAAATTGACAATTCCTCGTACTTTTCTATGTATATTCAAAACATAGCAACTATAAATCGTTTCTTTTTCCAAACCAATTCTTTTTATTTTTTCCAATGCTTGCTTAACAGTCATATTTTCTTTTAAGTCAATAAATTCAGTTGTCATAATGCTTCCAGCACTATCTTCTGGGTAATTCAAAAGTTCATTGATAATTTTTCGATCATTGGCACCAATATTTTTTAAAATTCTTTTAACAACATTAGAGGGCATTTCTTCAATCAAATCAACTGCATCATCCATAAAAAGTTCTTCCATTACATTTTTCAATTCTTTATCTGTGAAACCATTGATTAATTGTTCTTGAATGTCACTGTCAAATTCTGCAAAGGCTTCAGCCGCTTTTTCCTTGGACAATAAACGATAAATAATTAAAATGTACTCTTTATTTAACTCATCAAACAAACTCGGTAAATCGGCGGAATTCACACTTTGTAAATAAATTCTTAAATCATTAAATTTTTTTTCTTCAATTAATTGTAATACATTTTCTTTCATTTTTATACCACCTTTCTTTGTTTGATATTAACTTGACTTTTTGTTTACAAGCCAATAAAAAGAACGAGACATGGTTTCTCGTTCTTCGTTTGCATTATAAATAATACTGATATTTAGTTTTCATCAGTAAAATTAAATTCATCTTTGAATTTTTCCTTGAAAATTTCAAAAACTTGATTTAATGTTTCTTCATCGTCAACGCTAACATATGATTCATCTTCATCATCTTCAGAATCTTCTACTTTTAAAATAACAACTTCTCCGTCTTCTTCTTCGCCTTCCTCAACAACAGGCAACAAAACGACATATTCTTCAGAATCATATTCTATTAAATCCAAAAATTCAAATTGAACATCTTCACCATTTTCATCACTTAAAATTATTATATTATTTAACTCTTCTTCTTCAAAGTCATTTATTGAATCCTCATCCATACTATTTTCTCCTTTCTTTTGTCATGTGTCTACCACATATATTATCATACACTAAATAAAAATATTTTGCAAGTGTTTTTTCTATTTTTATTCTGATTTATTTTTATTCATATACATTTCCAAAATGTAAACTGCTGCCAAAGTGTCTTCTACTTCCCTTTTTTTACGCTTGTTTACTTCCAAAAAATTCAACGTTTTGTTAGCAGCAATTGTTGTATATCGTTCATCAACTGTTTCTATTTTTATTTTATTATATTTGCATTTTAGTTTATGTAAAAACTTTTCTGTTACCTCAGCTCTTTGCGTTTTTGTGCCATTCATATTATAAGGCATACCTACAACTATTGTGGAAATTTCATAATTTTCCATCAATTCATCTAATTCTTGGAGCAATCTTTTATCATTGCCTTTATACATTAATGTTTCTAAGCCCTGTGCTGTAATACCGAGTGGATCTGTAATTGCTAAACCTACTTTTGAATCTCCATAATCAATTCCTAATACTCTCATTCTTCTAATCCTATATAATATTTCACTAATTTTTCCAAAAGTTCATCTCTTTCTACCAAACGAATCAAATTTCTCGCATCGTTATGACTGGTAATATAAGTTGGATCACCTGATAAAATATAACCAACTATCTGATTAATTGGATTATACCCCTTTTCCACTAACGCCTCATACACTTTTTTCAAAATTTCTCTTGTACGCAAACTTTTATCTCTTTCCACTTTAAAACTCATTGTTTTATCACTTGCCATAAGTCATTCCTCCTATATATAATTAATTTGGCTTTCCTCTGTTGGCGCCTGATCAATATATTCTTCTAACTTTTTATTTAATTGTTCTAACCCAGTTCCTTTATAATAAGTTGATACAACAAAATTCAATTTAGGAGAAGCCACTTGTTTTGGTTTTAATTCTCGAACACGTACTTTTTTCCCTTTTATAATCCTTATACTTTGAATTTCTTCCTCATCCTGAATTAATTCTAAATTCTCTATTTCATCTTTCAAACTAGTCAAAAACTCCTCAACACTACCTTCTTCTACTCCAGAAAAAACAATAATAAACTTAGGTCCCATATATCTTATAAAAACATATTGTGCCGCCATCTTTGATTTGATAATATTACTAATCTCTGTTATAATATCATTCCCCATTTCGCGATTAATATTTTGGTTAATTTCTTCAATATTTGTGATGCGAAACATACAAACCGCAGAAGTTGGATATTTAGAAAAAATTCTTTTCGCATTTCCATATAAATATTCAGCTGAATGAAGTCCTGTAAATTTATCAATTCGGTCAATATTTTCAATCGTTTCTTGATAAGAAGTAGTCTGTAAAACAGAAATAATATTATCTTTTACTACTTCAATAATTGTCGTATCTGTTTTATCAAATGCATGCATTTGACCACTTTCCATAATCCAATAACCAATATAAATATTATCTATGTAAAGTGGAAAGAACATTGCTGACCTTGCTCTTCCCATTTCAAATTTTTGATAAGGTAGTTTTTCAGTTTCTGAATCAATTGTAATATACTTTGGAGTAGCTGTTGCTACACTATCTTGAAAAATTTCTTCTGTGTGAAGGTTAGACAAAGTTTCATGATGTCTACTATCCACGTTAGAAGCCTTTACCACATATTCTGCTCCGTTGAACACCACAATTGTTGAATATTTTATATCATACTTTTCTATAATAATTTCATTGATTTTTCTTAATTTTTGGTCAACTGTTTCTTCTTCGCCAGCAATGCTCATAAAATCTTGCAAAACTGTCAAATTATTAATTTTTTGATTAATATTTTTAAATGCATCTAATTTCTTTTGTATATTCACATTCAATACAATCAAAATTACGATAGCCAGCACTAAAGCCAAAATAACTACTATTATCAAAATATTCACCTCTAAATTTGTTTTTAATATTTTTTCTTCATCTTGTTTAAAGTGTTATTCATACTATTTGAAAAACCACCTTTATTTTGCACATAATTTTGATTAAAACCACCTGAATACGTTTGTCTACTTGTCAGTGGATATACCATTTCGCCTAAATTCTTAAGTTTATTCATAAAATTCTTTGGATAACCACCAATTGAAACCTTACAATTTAACATTGCTTCTAAGTAATTTGAATACACTGTTTCGTCAAATGGAATATTACAATATGTTACTGTATCTTTATTAAATAGTTCTGTCATAAATGACATAGCAGGATCATTATAAAACGACATTCCACCAATAATTGCTTTGTTCGTAAGTCCTCTTACCTTCAATTCTTTATTGATTACAACTCTTACTTTTTCAGGTTCTAAAACACCTTGTGTCTTCAAATCTCGTAAGAAGGAAGTCAGTGGTTGAATGGTTAAAATATCCATTGACTGCACCAAATAAATTTCTTGGCAACTTGCAAAATAAGAAGGATTTGTATCAAAATCGCAATCTATCAATACTAAAGAATGATTTTGCACTAACGTAGACAAAATAGGTTCTGCCATTTCATAATTTTTTCCATCATTTGGAAGCGCGGTATATACTGTCAAATTCTGCTTTACTTGAATTCCCTCTGCTACTCCTCCTTGTAACTTCTCTAAAGAAGTATAAGCAATTTGTCTCAAAGATTCCTCATTTTGTGTATAAATATAATAAGAATTTCTATTTTTCGTCATATCCAATATGGCTGTGTCAATGCCTACAGAAGCAAAGATTTCTGCTAAATTATTGACCAAAAATGACACCCCATTTTTGGTACTTCCCAAGAAAGTAACAATTTTTTTATCTTTTGTCATCAAGCTATTCAAATTTGACATCGAATAGTCAATTGATGATTTTATACTTTCTAAATTTTGGTTCCCATAATCAAAATTTTCTAGTTCACTATTATTTTCAGGCTGATTATAATTTGGCTCAGAAATCATCTCAAAATTCTCTTCTGGCATCTTATTTTCTGACTCAGCATTTTCCTCTAATTCAGATAACAAATCTTCATGATCATTAAAATCTAATAATAAATTGCTATCATCTTCCTCTTCCATGATATCTTCTGCCGCAAAAGAATCCATGTCAAAGCTATCCATATCTTCAACTTCTTCCTCAGCCATTTCTTCAAAATTAAATTGATTTTGTCCTGATTCCAAAATATCTTCCTGATATAATTCTTCTACTGGAACTTGCTGTTTTGCTTTTGCCTTTGTTTGATAAGCTCCATATTCGTCATAATCATCAAATTCGTCAAAAGCTTCTTCTACAACATCTAAAAATTCGTCATCCTCTACATCTCCTACATCATCTAATTCATCTAATTCTGGAAGCGTAATTTCTTCTGTTGGTAACTCAAATTCCATATCAAAGTCATCTGTTTGAATCGGCTCTTCTTCTACTTCAACAAAATCATCAAAATCCATAGCACTTTCTTGAATATCTGGATTTTCAAAATTTTCATCTTCTAAGTCATTCCTATCAAAAAGCTCATCTGTATTTTCTGCGATTTCGTCAAATTCATCCAATGCATTTTCTTCAAAATTATTGTTAAAGTTCAACTCAGTTTCTGTAATTGTATCTAAATCTGGCAATTCATCTTGCTCAATTGGTTGTTCTATTTCTTGTATTTCTACTGTTTCTTCAATTGGATTTTTACGAGGTCTTCCCCTTTTACCCTTTGGTTTTGTAGGATCTGGCAATGGTTTTGTACGAGGTCTTCCTCTCCCTCTTTTAACTGTTTCTTGCATAGTTTCTTCTACTGCTGGTGCAACTGCTTTTGGTGTTATATCAAAACTAGGCATTTCAATATCATCGATTTCATCAAAAGTTTCATCAAACATTTGCACTTTAGGTTGTGGTTGTACTTGTGGTTTAACTACTTTTTCTTGAACTCTCCCCTCTGAAACTGGCATTCTACGTTCTGGTTTGACTATTCTTACCATATTTTCTTTCTTTAAAAATAAATCATCATTCTCATCCATTCTATTTTGAATAGCTTTCTTAGCTACAACATTACTGTTTTGCACTCCTTTTGGTTTTCTTACCATTTGTTCTTCATTTACTTGCAACGGATTTGCTTTTGGGTGAACAACTCTCTTGGCAGCTACTGTTCCTGTTTTCTTGACTGAATTTGGAATCACAATCGATTGTGGCGTTTTATTTTGATTTAATTTATTTTCAATAATGTCAATTTTTACACCAGTTCTCTTTTGGGCTTGCTTTGTTTCAAGATTTGAACTTCTTACACCACGAACCAGTCTACCACTGACTGCCATAATTTCTTGGTATTTACTTGAAGTCTCTTCTAAAACAGCCTTCACATTAATTGGCAAACAATTCATAATAATTTTTAATTGTTCCTCTGTATATTGAGCTGCTATATTTTCAAAACTTTCTACATATTTATCTGTATTTCTTCCTAATTTTTTAAAATGTGACAAAATATTTTGAATTTCTAACTCACTTACTTCATTTTCATTTTCAGCACGATAATTCACATCATCTGTATCGATTTTATAATACATTTTTGCTTCTTTTTTGGTACGGGGCTTATTAATTAAACGACAAACTTCCTCCATACTACGGTCATTTCCCAAAAGTCCATTATAAACACCAATTCCAAAAATTTTTACTAAAAAAGAACTTCCTTTTGTATGGCGATCCGAACAAATTAGAATAATAGAAATTTCATTTCCTTGTGTATCATGCGCCTCATCGCTAATGCCATCTAATTTCTCAAAAACAAATTTATCAATTGACTCATAATTATTATTGGAAAATGGCTCCAAATCTTCACTTATAATAATTCTATCATAAGATTTATCCTTTTGTATCTCTTTTATAATTGCATCAAAATAATAAACATTTTTATAAGACAAAATTTCTCTATAATCTTTTTGATATTTCTTAATAATTGCTTCCGAAATGCTTTCACTATTTACTGCAAATAAAACTTTCATTCGTAATTACCCCCTCCAGCCGTTTACAACTACGGCAAAAATTAGTGGAAGAACTTGACAAATTAACAGTATCGTAACAAACGAAACTATTATCGCAAATCCTCTATCTCTCAAATCCAATTTTCTTATGCCTATCACATACTGAAAAATCGAACCAATCGCAATACCGATAAAGCAAAATGGTATGCTATAAATACGAACCCCATTTAATATGTACGCTGTAATTCCATAGGCACTAGAACCATATTTTTCAATATATTCATCCATTTTTTGTTTGGTTGATTCCTTCATTTCCACAAGCTGTGTTGCTTGCTCTGATTCCAAAACTGCATCTCCTGTAATTGCATATGCATATGTTGTACAAGAAATAGCAACAATTGTTATCATTATCATTATCATTTTTTTTAGCATAGCCAATTAAAACCTCCTTACCACAGACTATTTCTATGGTATATTTTTCGATATTAATATCATACAATATATTGATAAAAATAGCAACCTTTTTCTAAAAAATTTTTCCATTTCTTTCAAGAAAGTTTTTCCATTTCTCAAAAGAAATGCGAGTAAAATTTTACTTCGCAAAATTTCTCACTCTATTATAATTTATGATATAAATACTCCATCCATTTATAAACGCCATTCGCCCAATTTTTATCACTCGCATATCGCTTATTAACTGCATTTAATGTTGGTCCACTATAAAATTTTCCACTCGTTTTTGTACCATCATAAATTATGGTTCCTGCTGGATTCAAATAATATTTCACAAACACACGTGAAATCAAATCAATTCCTTCTGCATATGTACTAAACGAATACGATCCACCATAAGGATTAGAATCCACTGCACCATAACCAAACAAATTCTTTTTTTTATTGGCAATCGTAGATGTTCCCCAAGCGCTCTCATGAATACCAACACTTGCCACAAAAATTCCATTAATTCCATATTGCTTTTCTACATAATAAAAATATTCTGCATTTTGCTCAAAAACACCTTTTTTATCATTTTTGTCGCCTGACAAAACTTGCTTAAACTGCTCTAGTGAAAAACCACTTGACTTTCTCAAATCCATCTCAAAACTCAAGTTTTGTAATAACTGTTGTTTTGTATATTGTGCATTTTTTGCCAAATCTTCTTGATTTGGATTTTTAGCAGTCATACAATTCATTGGCACATAACCCTTTATTTCTGTATTAGAAACAAAAAGCCAGTCTCCCTCTATTTTTAGCACTTGAGCTTCATCATTCTGATTGAATGTTCCTATTTTTTCTGAACTTGAATCTGGTTGCAACCTTACCACAACCGATTCTGCTACTACATAAGCTTTGTCTCCTTCGCTAATTTTATAACAATACCCATTCCCTGTTCCAATTCGCACCATTCTATCAACAGGTGCTTTCATAATATTTTCAGCTACTTGTTGTTCTGAAATCAACTCCCCATTTTGATATTTTTTTACTACAATTACATTTTTCGTTCCAGCTCGTCCCTCCTGCAAAATCTGAACAGTATCTTTGGGAAGTTTACCATCTTGCTGATATCTAGTGGTATATTCTAAATCGACTTCTTCTATGCACATTTCCTCTTGAATATCTGCTTCAGAATTTTGAGCCAAAATTTTCTCTAAATCAATTGGATTTTGATTTCTATAATAAATCTCCTCTACACTATCGCTAGAAACTTCCTGTTCATCTTGTGCAAAAATTTTGCCATTAAAAAAAGTAAAAATAAGCATAAAAAAGAAACACGCAAAAAACACCATAAAAAGATACAAATTTTGATAACATGTACTTTTTCTTATTTTTTCGTGCTTCTTCATTCGTAATTCCTCCCATTTTCTTCATCTTTATTTTAATATTAATTATTTATTTTGTCAATGAAAAATTTTGGGTAATTTTATAAACATTTTTTATTTCCTTAGCTCCGCTCCTAGTGCCTCCAACTCTTTCAAAATTTCCTCCATAGTAACATTAATTTCTTCATCTGTTAACGTCCTATCCTTGCTTCTAAACTTCAAAGAATATGCCACACTCTTTTTGCCTTCTCCAATTTTTTCGTCTCTGTAAACATCAAACAACTTGACTTCTTCTAAAATCTTCTTGCCTTTTTTCTCAATTGCCCTTTCAATATTGCCAACCTCTACTTCTTCATCAATTACCATCGCAATATCTCTCTCAACTGCTGGAAACTTAGCAACTTCTGTATATTTTTTATTCATTTTTCCATATTTTACAAGTTTGTCAAGCCAAATTTCTGCCACATAAACATTACCCTTGATATCATAGTTATCTGCTACTTCTGGATGAATTTCTCCCAATATTGCAATTACATCTTTTCCAACTTTAATATTGGCTGTTTTACCTGGATGGTAACTATTATTACACTTTTCAGAAACCACATCATAACGCAAAACAGAGCTAATATTCAAAATTTTCTCCACTAAACCTTTCAAAATATAAAAATCGACATTTTCTCCATACATTCCAATTGTAACAATCGTGTCTTCTGTTGGAACATTTCCCTTTTCAATTTGACCCTCCACATTTTTGTAAACTCTGGAAATATCAAACAAGACAACATTCTTATTTTTCTTCGATTGGTTCGTCACAATGGTTTGCAACATACTTGGAAGGGTTGTCGTTCGCATAATTGAATAATCCTCGCTCAACGGATTTTTGACCGCAATAACCTCACTGCGCAAATCGCTATCTTCTGCCACACATAATTGGTCCAAATCCTTCTCATTCATAAAACCATAAGTACAAATTTCTGATAAACCTTTATTTACCAGTGTTTGACGAATCTTATCTGTCAACTTTTGTGACTTGGTGCGAATTCCCAAAGTTGCTTCGCTATTAATAAGCGTACAATCCACTTTATCATATCCATAAAATCTGACCACTTCTTCTGTCAAATCTGCTAGGCATTCAATATCAACTCTAAAGTAAGGTGGAATAACAATATTTCCTTCTACCTTCATTTCCAATTTTTCCAACGTACTTACCATGTCATCTCTCGAAATATTGGTTCCCAATAATCGATTAATCTTCTCTGGATTAAATTCTACTTGGTTAAATCTTTGCTTCGTTGGATAAACATCAATTTTACCATCTACCGCTTTTCCTGCGCCAATTAACTCAACCAACTCAACTGCACGATTGATGGCTCTTTCTGCATTTTCTTGCGATAATCCTTTCTCATAACGGCTTGATGCTTCCGTACGAAGCCCTACTTTTTTCGCTGTTTTTCGGACACTTCCGCCATTGAACACAGCTGACTCAAATACAACTGTTGTTGTCGTTTCCTCAATCTCTGAATTAGATCGGAAGAGCGTCGTGTAGGGAAAGAGTGTAGGTTA
>CAMSEX010000024.1 GCA_947057875.1 uncultured Clostridium sp. | reverse complement strand
GAGAGGTGACTGGAGTTCAGACGTGTGCTCTTCCGATCTTTTCAGGTATAATAAAGATAAGGGAGAAAATTATGAATTATTATGAGATACTGGGCTTATCCAAAAATGCAACTCAAACTGAAATCAAACGTTCTTATAAAAAATTAGTCAAAAAATATCACCCAGATTTATATTCAGGTGATAAAACTTTTGCCGAACAAGCAATCAAACAAATTAACGAAGCATATGCTATTTTATCCAATTCAGAAAAAAAATTAGCTTATGACGAAACCTTAAAACCTAGCTTTGAAACAACCTACAAAGCTCCCGAAACCGAAACTTCAAATACTCAAACAGCTGAGTCTGCATTTACCAATTTTATGGTAGAAAAATTAAATCATCTTACTGTAAAACGACAAATACAAATTTTTGTCCTTATTTTTTTGATTACATTATCTTTATTTTTCATGAACCTTTTTCAAGTAAGCTATTACTTAACACCTTCCTCTGATACTAACATAACAGCTACTAATACCACAAACACAACATTACCAAACAATCCTCTTGAAAATGCACTCGAAGACTTTGATTATAACCAAACCGAACTTGATGATGTATTGAATGATTTTTGGAAATCTCATTTTGAAGAAGATTATAGTAATTACGAATTTTAATAGTGTACTATCAAATAGTACACTATTCATTATATATTTTTAATAGCACACTATCAATAGTGTGCTATCGTTTTTTTAACACAATGTTTCAGTTTCTATATTTTTACATATCCGCCAATTTGCTTACTTTCTTGAACACCATCCATGAAACCTTTTCCGCCAACAACAATAACTTTGTCTCCAGCTTCTAAAATTCCTTTTGCTTTCAATTTATCCATTCCTTTTTGGATAACTTTTATTTTATCACTATCTGTTTCTACAAGAACTGGTTGTACATTCCAAGCAATTCCTAATTGGTTGAATGTTCTACGATTATCTGTTACAGCTAAAATTGGGCAACCTGCTCCCATACCTGCTAATCTTCTGGCTGTATCTCCTGAATTTGTATAACAAATGATGGCATCTGCTTTCATATTTTTCGCAATCACACAAGTAGAGTAAGCAATATTATCTTCTAATGTTTCTAAATTAATATTCGTATTTTCTTCAAATTTTTTCCAATAATCCATAGTTGACTCTACTCTTCTAGCAATTTTGTCCATAGCTCCAACACATTCAACAGGGAAATCACCCATTGCACATTCTCCAGAAAGCATCAAAGCACTTGTTCTATCATAAACAGCATTTGCCACATCAGAAGCCTCTGCTCTTGTTGGTAATGGATTATGTGTCATAGATTCCAACATTTGCGTTGCTGTAATCGCTGGTTTATTGTTACGATTACATAATTTTATAAATTTCTTTTGCATAATTGGTGGCTCTGTAAAGTCTGTTTCAGTTGCCATATCGCCACGAGCAATCATTTGAACATCTGCATGTTCTACGATTTCTTCCATGTTGCTCAAACCTTCTACGTTTTCTACTTTTGTTACAATTTTAACATCTGTTCCGCCATTTTCATCTAGCACTCTGCGAACTTGATTAATATCATCCAAATTTCTTGCAAAAGATACAGCAACAAAATCATAATCATGTTCACAAGCAGTTTTTAAATCATCAATATCTTTTTGTTTTAAGGCTGGAAGACGAATAGCTGTTCCTGGTAAATTCATAGTCTTTCTGCTTCCTAAACCGTTTCCGTGAACGACTGTACATTCAATGTCTGTACCATTAATTGCATCTACTTTTAATTCAATTGCACCATCGTCAATTAATACTTTGGCACCAACTTTTAAATCTTTATATAATTCCTTGTAAGATACAGAAACTCTTTCCCTGTCTCCTACAATATCTTCTCCACATACAAGTGTGAATTTTTGTCCATCTTCTAATTTAATTTTTTCATTTTTACCAGTGACTAACATTCCTGTTCTAATTTCTGGACCTTGCATATCCAAAATCATTGGAACTGGTAAATCTAATTCTTTTCTTAAACGAATAATTTCTTCTGTTTTCTCTTTTTGTTCATCATAACTTCCATGAGAATAATTAATTCTACAAACGCTTAATCCTGCATCAAACAATTCTGGTAAACGTTTTTCACTAGCTGGACCAATGGTACCTACAATTTTTGTTTTTCTTAAAACCTTCATTTTTTAATTTTCCTTTCCTGATTTTTACTCTTTAAGGAGTATATCACAATTACTATGAAATTTTCAAGTCTTTTTATCGATTTTTTCCAAAAATTTACAAAAATACTAGAAATAGTTGAAATATTTACATAATTATGATATACTATAAGTAGGGGAATTTTATTTTTTTGATTTTTCGCTCATTTGCGGAAAGGGCTTGAAACCTATAGTACATTGATAACTGCCCTCTTTGTGGGCTCACATAAAAGAAAGGGAATAACATTATGAACAAATTAAAAAAATTTGCAATTTTATTAACTTCACTTACTTTGGCATTTTCTGCTGTTGTTCCAGCACTCACTTTTACTCCAACAACCATTGTGCAAGCAGCTCGAGAGCCGTATTGTTTTATCTCATATAGCGACGAATTGGGCTGCTATGTTGTAGATTATTATTACTACGACGCATCAGGAGTTTCCATTATAGACCGTGATAAGCGGCTGATTTTGGACGGAAGCACATTACGAACTGGTGCTGGAGACATCATCTCCACGAACTTTAAGCCCGGTAGTACAGTAAGCTGGTATAACAGCAATACTGCTATCTGGCAAAATAAGAATGATAACTTTTTTGCTTGGAATGCAGTAAGCAAAAAGAACACAAAAATTGCTTCTGCTGGCGAGAAAGTCTTGTTGAATTACGATCAGTTTGCTAATCAGGTAAAACTGAAAAATGGCAACACTGTTTCAATTTCGACTTTAATAAAAGAAGCTGGTTCAGGCTATGGAACAGGCACAGATGCTTCATCTGATAGCAGTAGCAGCTCTTCTGGAAAAGAGGTTATTACCAAGACAAACTCTTCTACCAGAGAAGTCACCGTTACTTTTGGCAACAATAGCCTTATAAGTTACCGCGCAGAGGTAACCTATAATGGCAAATACAAGCTGTCTGAATACTGCAAGAGTGGAATTCGCTATCTTGCAGTAACGAAAAATGCTGATAGTAGTTACAATATCTTCGTCTATGAGGACGATGATAACAAGATTTACAAGTTCAATACGAGTGACATATGTAACCCGATTGAAGTTGATTTTCGTGGCGAAATAAAATCTGCCACTTTTGACAGCAAGGGTTATGGTTCCAAACTTGTTACAACTGCTGGTTCGTTCTCGTTTGCAAGCTTAACAGAAAAAGATGATGAGGATAATAGCACAACTATAACCACAGCATATGCTGTTAATAAATCCAGCTATTCTATGCTTTACAAAAGTGATGGTCAACATCGAAAATTCCAGAGAAAAGGCAGCAGTGCTTTTATGGCAGATAGCTGGGTAGCAGATGCTATAAAATCTAAGAAACGGCAGTTAGGATTCTTAGATGAAAAAACTGCTACTTGGATTTCTGCAGGAAATCAGTTCTCTGCACCTATTAACAATATGAAAAACATCAAATTAGAGAAAGTCAACGTAAGCGAGTTGATTTATGCGAAAGATGGCACTGGCTGGGTAACTGGCTCCAAATAAATGCAATCTTTTCCCCTTCAAGCCCTAAGAAAACGTGTGATGCTCATTTGCAACACACGTTTTTCTTTTTTATTTTTCTCTTTACTAATTTCCAAAAATATATTACAATATAAAAAAGGAGTATACGTATGAAAAAATTTTTTAAAATTTTATTAATGGTAACTTTGCTTATTTTATTGATTTATCTATTTTATCTCTTTGTTTTCGTCTCTTTTAAATCTCCAGAAAATTCTTATCAAAATCCAGAAAACAGCCCTTTTTCACTTGCAAAGATAATTGTATATTCAAGTGCTTATGGAGAAAATCAAGACACAACTTTTGAACAAAGTAAATGGATTTTGGACCTTTTTCAATATAGCGATATCGCACTTTACATTAACAATGGGAATACTGAACTAAATTCTGAAAACACGATTAAAAAATTAAGGCTGGAAAATATTAAAATTGCTAAACCAAATATTGGCTCTCCTTATTTGTATTATCTTAATTCCTTAAATTTTGGAACTGCTCACTTTGAACAACAAGATAAAATTCAAGAAAGTCTTGAATTTACAGTTTTAAATGATGAAAATTTAGATAGTAACTTGCAATATAATACACCAACTTTTTTCACTGACTGTTCTAATCCAATTACCCTGAAATATGTAAATCATTCTGTCAAAAAAGGTTTTGAAATTTCTTCCCATGAAACTGTTTCTTTTCATGGAAAATTGCTTCAAATGGCTGATATTCCTTTATCTGACTTAGTTTCAAAATTACAGCTAACCATTCATATTACAAATCACAATAACGAAGATTTTTATTATAATTTGTCACTTCCAATTCCTCTCGAAACTCAATCTCAAAGTATCTTAGATGGAAGTGTATTAATGGAGAGTTCTTTGGAAAATAAAAATTTTTTAAGAAAAGAGACATAACTCCAAGTCATGTCTCTTTTCATTTTTACCCCAATAACTTAATTTCAATATTATTTGCTTTAAACTTGCCTGTGGCTTCATCTTTTACAAACTCAATAAATGATTTATCAAGTGTTGTGTCATTTTGCTTTAAGTCAGTTGTAAAATAAATTTTTGCTTTTTCTGGCAATAAGTTATTTGCAACAACTTGCTTAAATGTCTCCACCATATGTTTTTCATCTTCGCAAACTAAAATTAATTGTGGCATAATTTCAAATCCTGAATCAAATTGTACAAAATTATTGTAAAAATCTTGAAATAAACGCATTCTGTCCACAAATTTTTCTTCCCAACCAAGTTCTCTTCTGACTACTTCAAAAAGCAAACTAATTGATTTGCTTGCTTTTGCAATCTTTACTTCCGCATGTGTTTTAATTTCTTTACCAGCCATTTTTGCTGTAATTTGTGGTTTTACTTTATAGGATGCAAAATTTTTCGCTTTTCTCATATACGCAATAATGACCTGATTTCCGTGCCAACCTTTTCTTAATCATAGGAACTGGCTTTGTGTTGTCTGTTGGCTGCCATTTACATTCTGCTTCTTTGGATGTAAGCAAATATTTTCCCATTTTTTCCAAACAATACACGCGATAAATCCCTTTTCCTTCTTCTGAAGTAAAGAAATATCTTGTCAAAATTTTAGATTTAATCATTTGCTCTAATTTGACATTGAGCTTGTCTTGCGACTTAATCTCAACCCCTTTTGCAAGCAACATAAAATAAATCTGTCTAGATGTCATAAACTCAAATTCATTGACCAAGTCAAGAATTGCAAAGTGAATGTCATTAATATGACCCAAATTAATTTTGTGAATAATTTGACTTATTGAAACATAAGCATCTTTCCCGTCAAATTTTTTGATTTCTCCTTCTCTAATTGCGAATGGAGAAACGGTAGTTTTAATATTTTCATCATCTACCATCTTCTAAATCCTCCTTTTTAGACTATTACTAATTTTATTTTCTTTTTATCCTTGATGATTTTTTTGATGAACACATTCACTTTTTGTCCATATGAAAAACCATCTTTATATTCTGCAAGCCCAACCAGATTTGGTTTCAGCTCGATAAAAAGACCATTTTTGTATTGGTCGGCTTCTTTGACAGTTCCTTCTACCACCATTTTTTCTTGAAAATCCTGAACATTATCCTCCCAATTTCCCAAAAGTTCTTTATGTGACAAAACAATTCTGTTATTTTCCTTGTCAATTGATTTTATCATAACTTTAATTTTTTGTCCAATCGAAAAACGTTCTTCTGGAGATTTTATTCTGGAAATGGAAATATCTTCAATATGAAGTAGCCCTGTTACGCCACCTCCAATATCCACAAAAGCTCCAAATTTGCGAATGTTTTTCACAATGCCATTGACAATTGTGCCTTCTGCTAAATCGTTTTTGACCCAATTCAAAGCCTCCTGCTCTGCCTCTTTTCGCGAAAGCAACAGACAATTTTTATCATAAATTTCCTTCACTTTAAATTGCACAAATTGATTGACTTTATTCTTACAAATGCTTTGTTTGGTCATTCCAAAATCGTCTTGGTTCATCGCATCCATTTCATTTCTTGGAATAATTCCTATTATATCTCTATCGAAATGAATTTGCAAGTTATAATTTTCATCACATTTATTGACAAATCCTTGTATCACAGTTCCATTCTGTTTTGCCTGATATAATTGCTCCAAATTAAAATTTTCTTTTGTACTCTCCCATCCTTCTGGAAGAAATTTTTGTGCCTGTATTTCCATCTTTTTTCTCCTTTGTGTTTTATCCTTTTTATATTATTTCTGATTTTTTCAAATAGCGCCATGTCCCCAATTTCAAATCTTTTACCGTTAAATTGCCAATTTTGCTACGATGCAGTGCCAACACTTTTTTGCCAATTGCTTCACACATTTTTCGCACTTGCCTATTTTTCCCTTCATGAATGGTAATTTCAATACGAGAAATATTCTTCTCTTTATCAATTTTTAGAATTTTTGCTTTCGCCGGACTTGTCACATAATCTTCTATTTTTATACCTTTTTCAAGTATTTCTATTTCCTGTTTTGTCACAATTCCTTTCACAGTTGCATTATAAGTTTTCGGAATTTCATGTTTGGGGTGCGTTAATTCATAAACACAATCGCCATCATTTGTCAAAATAAGTGCACCCGATGTGTACATGTCAAGACGTCCAACTGGAACAAGTCTTTGCGGAATTTTTACTAAATCTAATACTGTTTGTCTATCGAATTGGTCTTTTACAGTTGTCACAACTCCAATTGGTTTGTTTAGCAAAACATACACAAAATCCTGTTTTGCATTTTCCACTTTTTTGCCATAATAAAAAACTTCATCTCTTTCTGGATTAACTTTTGTTCCCAATTCTGTAACGACTTTTCCATTTATTGTAATTTTACCTTGTACAATTAATTCTTCACATTTTCGCCTTGAAGCAATTCCACTTGATGCTAAAAATTTTTGCAAACGAATTGGTTCCATGTTTCACAATTCCTTTCCTAAAATTTATTTCCACCTTCTTGTTGCATAATTAGCTTTGCATTTCTAACTACTCGTTTCCCATGTTCAATATATGAGGAAAACTAACTTTTCATAAAATGTCTTTGCAAAACTTACAATTTGCTACATTATTTTATCTTCACTTCCATATCTATTTCTCCTTATCTTCCAATTGCTTCAAAACTTCCTGAAAATATTCTGGCAAGTCAGCTGTCAAACTCATTTTTTTGCCTGTCGTTGGATGAACAAACTCGAGATGATAACTATGTAGCATTTGTCCCTGTACATCAAATGGATTTTTGCCATTAGAATACACAAAATCTCCCACAATTGGATAACCTATTTCCGCTAAATGAACTCTAATTTGATGGGTTCTTCCTGTTTCAATAATAGCTTCTACTAACGTATAATGCTCAAATTTCTCAAGCACTGTAATATGTGTTATTGCATTTTTTCCTCTTCTAGAAACAGCCATTTTGGTTCTATCTTTTTCACTTCTAGCAATTGGCATATCAACTGTTGCTTTATTTTCCTTCATAGCCCCACGCACAAGCGCCAAATACGTTTTTTTCACTTCATGATTTTTAATTTGTTCACTCAAATGAATATGTGCTTTATCATTTTTAGCAACAATCAGCAAACCCGATGTATCTTTATCAATTCGATGCACAATTCCGAGGACGAATTTCTCCGCCAATGCCTGACAAACTATCTTTGCAATGTGCCATTACAGCATTTACTAAAGTACCATTTGGGTTACCATTACCCGGATGTACCACCAAACCTTTTTGCTTATTTACCACCAAAATATCGTCATCTTCATACACTATCGAAAGTGGAATATCTTCAGGCTCCAGTTTCACTTCCTTTGGTTTATCTTCAGCAATCGTGATTTCATCACCAACCAAAACCTTGTATGAACACTTGACTTTTTTACCATTTACCAAAATTTTTTCTTCTTCTACTAGTCGCTGTATTGTCCCTCTTGAAAATTCAGTTTCCTGTGATAACACTTTATCAATTCTGCTTCCCGCTAGAACTTCTGTAATCGTCATTTTCTTTTCCTTCTTCTTAAATTTAATTCCATTTTCCTTTTGTGATATCCTTTGTAAAAATTATCTTTAACAAATAAATCGGCAAAACAATCATTCTCGTAATTCGTCTTGGTTGCAAAATCAAACGCCACAACCATTCCAAACCAATTTTTTGCATCCATTTTGGAGCTCTTTTAACATTGCCTGCTTCATAATCAAACGTGCCACCTTGTCCTGCTGCTATATCCACTTTTAATTCCTTTTGATGCGCATAAATCCACTTTTCCTGAGTAGGTGCCCCCATCGCCACAAACAACACATTTGGCTTTAATCGATTGATTTCTTCTATAACAGTTTCTTCTGAACTTTTTTCAAAAAAACCCTCATGGCTCCCCACAACTTTTATTTGAGGATAAATTTTTTTTATATTTTGAATGGCTTTACTGACTGTATCATCTTTTCCACCCAAAAAATAAAATGTCCAACCTTCCTTTTGACCTACTTCTAAAATTTTGCGAAAATAAGCTTGTCCTGGAATTCTTTGTTTTAGTGGCTTTTTTTGAAGTTTTGCTGCAATTTCAACTCCGAAACTATCTGGCGTAGCAAGTTTAGCTGTTCTTAAAATATCAAAAAACATTTTATCTTTTTGTGCTGCCATAATAAATTCAACATTTGGTGCCACAACAAGTTCACAAGATTTGTTACTATTTTGGACTAATTTTTTTGTTCTATCTGCTGCTTCATCCAGTGTCACATTATCTATTTCAACACCTAATATTTTTACTGTTTCTCGCAACGTCTTCCCCCTACTATTCCTTGATTAAATTTTACCAGAAAAATCACAATTAAAATCCATCCTATTACAACATAACAATCTGCTAAATTGAGCACCGCAAAATTCTTCACTTGAATAAAATCCATCACACCACCACGCATGATTCTATCAATCAAATTACTAATTCCTCCTGCTAAAATAAATCCCAATGCCACTGACGTTTTGGTATCAATCATTTCTTTTTGTGTACGAATAAAATTCACAATCAATAATAAAATCACAAAAGTCAAAATCATATTTTTCGTGTTTCCGCTATTGAAACCAAACGCCATTCCTGTGTTTTGTACCAACGTTATACGAAGAAAACCATTTCCAATCGGATTTTCATACTTGTATTGCATTACAAATTTAGTCATTTGGTCAATAAAAATCAGTAATATTGTAACACAAAAAATTAATTTTATCATCTTATTTTTCATTTGCATTCAACCTCTTAAATATCGCAAAATAATCATCTTCATACAACTTTTCATAAGTTTTATCTTCCTTCAAAAGCATTACCAACTTTGAATTAGAATACGAAATCACATGTGTCACTCCATAATTTTCAAATGCATTATGATACTCCATAGCAATCCCTGCAATATTCAATGCATCTGAAAAAATATCTCGTCCTCCGTTAAACTCTGGCGAATACAAATCGCATCTTGAATCTATAAAGACTGGAATTCCTCGAAACAACAAATAACTTCCATAATTGTATTCATTATATATTTTCATATTGGCCACATCTAAATTTTCTAGTATCCAAGTCGCTGCCTCTACTGGATATGTCGCAACATCGACATATTCGATATTATTTTTCTTCATTTTTCTAAGCTCCCCAAGCATACCAATTGAAAATAATAAAATAATCACAATAGAAACTAAAGCAGAAGACATTAACTTAAAAATTTTCTGAAATGTTTTTTCATCATATTTTTCAATCATGTCTGAAATTAGTCTGACTAAAATCGGTGCACAAAATAAAATAAACATCGATATTTGTCTTCGTGATATTAAACTCAAAGTAACCAAACCGCCAAACATAAACAAATCAGCTAATTTTATTTTTGTATCTGTAAAAACTAAAATCGCTAAAAACAAGCACAACGCACACAAAAACTCTTTGCTTTCAATTAATGTAACAGGTAAATGTTCATTAATTGATTCTGTTGTATTACCTTGATATGTTTGGTATGTGTAGGTGTACGCACCTAAGCCTGTCGGATTGATAAAACCAGTTAAAGCAGCTATTAAAGCAATCACAATTAGCCATTTTGCAATTGGATTTTTTGTAATTTTAATTTTATATGGATTTTGACACCTTTTTTCTCGTTTTTCATTTTTCTGCACTACTACTTTCGGAATATTATTTAACTTTCTTTCGCAACTTTCTTTTACACTTTGCTTGACAGGAAGTTTCATTACTCCTCTTAACAAAATGCCAATGATTTTATAATCCAAGTTCCAATCCAAAAATGTAATCCACAAATATTCTACAATATAAGGCAAAAATAGTACAAAATAAAACGGAAAAACCGCGCAATGCAAATTCGTAATCAAAAGAGGAATCAATATTAAATATGCTACATATCGCTTTTTTTTCGTTTGCAAAAACTGCTCAATACTGTACACTTCCCATGCAAACAAAATAAATGTTACCAGTTGCGCCCTTGCTGCTAAATATGGCTTAAAAATATACATCGCCAAAATCGTTATCACACTTGAAACAACCTTATTTTTTGAGAATTTACTGCAAAGCAAATACATCATCCAACCTAAGATTGCTGTAAAAATCATAGTTGAAATATAAATTCCTGCTTGTCCAAAAAAATGATAAATCCAATACATCCCTAAATCATACAACCAATGTGGATAAGTATAGGGCAACTCATGCCATGAAAAATGATCTTGCGTCAAATCTGAAATTCCATTTTGTGCGATATATTCTCCAATTTTTATAGTATAAAAAGTGTCGTTTTGCAAACTTTTAGGAGAAATCGCCACAGAAAACAAAATAATCACAATTGCAACCATTGCATTAAATATCAGATTTCTATTTTTTTGCTCTTTTTCCTCATTCATAAAAATCTCCTTTTATTTGCCTTTACTATATCACATATCACTTTTGCTGTCAATCATTTTGCTCTCTCCTGTTGCGTAATCAATGATAATTCTAGGCTGATGATTATACACATACACATGAAAACAAATTCCTTCTCCTTTATCTTCCACAGAATAGGCTTCCATTTCTATGCCAGATGCTACCAAATTATTTCCTTCAAAAATTGGTGTCACACGATATAGCACATGATGGCTAGTTTCCTGAACATATTCAGCCACTTCATTTTCAAGAGGCAACATACCCTTGATATTCATATATCTTGTGCCTGTTATGAGATTTTTTTCATTTGCATTTTCACCTGCCAATTGGTAACCAATCAAATGACATCGATTATATAAATATTTTCCTTCCACCAAATCATCATACCTTACTGTATGCCAACCTGACGGCTTAATAGATCCAATTTCGCCTCTTGGCTCGTTTGGCATAATTTCCTTGCAAATATTGGCAAAAGCCACACCACAACGACCAAGTTCATCTAATTCACTATATTGTTCAAAAGGCTCCAAAGTGTAATCCTTCTCCTCAAAATTAGGAATATTGTTATTTAGTACTACAAATGGCTCATCTGAAAATTCTGGAATTTGTTCTAGACTAAAAGAAGTTTGCAAGACATTGGAAACCAGAGTTTCATTTCTTAAAATATTTTCTTTATATTCTGTAAAAAGTACAATTAATAATGCCACCATTGTTACAACAGCACTTTCTCTTATATACCTTTTTCTTTTTTGACTCATTATTTTCCTCACATTTTTTTGTTCATCACTTTGATTATAACATATTTTTAAAAAGTATCAAATATTTTCATTAATTTTTCTTTACTTTGCACAAAACTGTAGTATAATGATTACGTATTTATTTTATTAATTGATTTGCAAATATATACTATAAAAGCAAATCACACACATTAACAAACGGCTGTGCACAAGCACAGCCGTTTTGTTCTATTCTACATTTCAATTGGATTTCCATAATATGCATCAATCAAAATCTTCTTAATTTCTTCTATCAATGGCACACGTGGATTTACCCCTGTACATTGGTCTGAGAAAGCTTTATCTGCCAAAGTATCCAAATTTGCCATAAAAGCTTGCTCATCTACACCACATTCTTTTAGTGATTTTGGCATATTCAATTTTTCCATTAATTCTTGAACAGCTTTTACTAAAGAATTTACACCTTCTTCTTTTGAACCTGCTGGCAACCCTAATCTTTTTGCAATTTCAGTATATCTTTCGTCTGCAATATAACTTTCATATTTTGGCCAAGATACAAACTTTGTTGGCATTGTTCCATTGTATTTTATCACATAAGGCAAAATAACTGCATTTGCCCTACCATGTGGAATATGGTAATCTCCTCCTAATTTATGCGCAATCGAATGATTTAAGCCCAAAAATGCATTGGTAAATGCCATACCTGCCATTGTACTTGCATTATGCATTTTTTCACGTGCTTTTCGATTACTTCCATCTACATAGGCTTTTGGCAAATACTCAAATACAAGCTCAATTGCTTTTTCTGCCAAACCATCTGTATAATCAGATGCCATTACAGAAACATAGGCTTCAATTGCATGTGTCAAAACGTCCATACCAGTATCAGCAGTTAGTTTAGCAGGAAGCGTCATAACCAAATCTGGATCTACAATAGCAACATCAGGTGTTAATTCATAATCAGCAAGTGGATATTTGATATTTTTCTTTTTGTCTGTAATAACCGCAAATGAAGTTACTTCTGAACCAGTTCCTGATGTAGTTGGAATAGCAACCATTTGGCATTTTTCCCCAAGTTTTGGAAATTTGTACGTACGTTTTCTAATATCCATAAACTTCAATTTCAAACCTTCTACATCAGCATCTGGGTGCTCATAAAATAGCCACATTCCTTTTGCCGCATCCATAGCACTTCCTCCTCCTAATGCGATAATCACATCTGGTTGAAATGCTTCCATTGCTGCCACACCTTTTTTAATTGTGTCAAAAGAAGGGTCTGGCTCTACTTCTGAAAATATTTCTGCATGCACATATTGTTCCCTATTTCTCAAATGATACAAAATTTTATCTACATAACCAAATTGTACCATGGATGGATCTGTTACAATAAACGCTTTAGAAATATTTGGCATTTTTTCTAAATAACCGATAGAACCTGCTTCAAAATAGATTTTTTCTGGAACTTTAAACCATTGCATATTAACCCTCCTTTTAGCAACTCTTTTTAAATTTATCAAATTTGCAGAAGATACATTAGAGGTAGTTGAATTCCCACCAAATGTACCACAACCAAGTGTTAATGATGGCATATTTGTGTTATAAATGTCCCCTATTGCACCGTGAGTAGATGGAGAATTGACTATAATTCTTCCTACTTTTACGGTATTTGAAAATTGCGTAATGGTACTATTAAGATCGGAAGAGCGTCGTGTAGGGAAAGAGTGTAGGTTATAGTGT
>CAMSEX010000023.1 GCA_947057875.1 uncultured Clostridium sp. | reverse complement strand
ATGACGAGAGGTGACTGGAGTTCAGACGTGTGCTCTTCCGATCTACAAGGAATACGCTATCTAATACGAAATATGAAGATAACATTTCTACTTTAGGAAATAGTGTGGCACAAAATTATGGATTTTATATGGCACGATATGAGGCTTCAAGTTTTGATCGAAATGGAGCAAGAATGGCTGCTAGTATGAAAGGAAAAATGCCATGGACAAATATTTTGTATTCAGATGCTGTTCAAATGGCGAGTGATATGGGATCTGCTTTTGAATACAAAGAATGTCAAACAGCGCTTATGAACAGTGCTGCTTGGGATACAGTTTTGGCTTGGATTGATGAAACAGAAGAAAATTATTCAACTGATATTAGTCAGGGGAATTATTCAGGAGAACTAAGAAATACAGGCGAAACAGAAGATGACATCAAAAATAATATTTGTGATTTAGCAGGAAATGTGAGAGAATGGACAACAGAAGTGTTTAAGGAAACTATGCCAGTGACGAATACTTCCAAAAATAAAAACAAAAATACAGTGAATGAAGTACCTATTTCAGAGACAGTCACTTACCGAGTGATTCGAGGAGGAAGCGCGAATTTGGATCGACCAGCAAGTAGTCATGCTGGTTATAAGGAAAATACATCAGAAGCGTATTGGGGATTTAGAATGATTTTGTATAAATAAAATAAAAAATACCATCCTAAAAAATAAAAAGGATGGTGTTTATGTTTGGAAGATTAAATAAAAATATAGATCGATTAAATCATTTTTTGGAAGAAAAAAATATAGAAGAATTAATTTATATTTTGGGGAGTCGAAAAGAAATTGTCAAAAGAAATTTCTGGGCAGGGCTTGGTCGAGGTGTTGGTATTGGAATTGGAGTAACGCTGATTACAGCTATTTTAGTGATGATTTTGCAAAAAATTGTGACATTAAATCTTCCAGTAATTGGAGAATTTATTGCAGAAATTGTTGAAATTGTCGAGAAAAATGTGTAAAATAATAAAGTATAATATTTGGAAAATGAAAAATAATAAAAAGGACGAAGGAGAGAATTTTATGGATAAGAAAGAGATTGAAATAAAACAAGGCATTAAATTGCATTTAATAAAAACAGATTTGTTTAAGACGGATATGTTATCTGCGATTATTACGGTTCCACTAACACGCGAGAATGTAACAAAAAATGCATTAATTGTGAGTATGCTAAGGCGTGGTACAAACAATTTAAAATCGCAGATTGAAATTAGCAAGGAATTAGAAAATTTGTATGGTGCGGCATTTGAGTGTGGAATTGATAAATATGGCGATAATCAACTTTTGCGTTTTTATATTGATTCGATTAATGACAAATTTTCTTTAGAAGAAAATGAAAAAATTTTGAAAAATTCGCTAGAAATTTTGCTGGATATTGTATGCAATCCGCTTTTGGAAAATGGAAAATTTAAGCAAGAATATTTGGATGTGGAAAAAGAAAATTTGGGAAAAATGATTAAAAGTAAAATTGATGATAAAGATTTGTATGCCTATGAAGCTTGCATTTCTAATATGTACAAAGACAAAGGTTTTGGGTTGTATAAATATGGTTATTTAGAGGATTTAGAAACAATCAATGTGGACAATTTAACAGAACATTATCATTATTTGATTCAGAATTCAAAAATAGATTTGTTTGTTTCAGGAGATTTTGATGAAAAAAATGTTGAAAGGATAATTTGTGAGAATGAGCATATCAAAGCACTAAAACCACGTGTTGAAAATTATGTGCTCAATAATGAATTAACAGAAAAGAAAGAAAAAATAGAGCAGGTAAAAGAAGTACAAGAGGAAACCGATGTAGTACAAGGCAAATTGGTCATTGGAATGGATGTTGTGGCTGAGGGAGAAAAATTGCCATTTAAAACGATGTTGTATAATATTATTTTGGGGAGTAGTGCGAATTCTTTGTTATTTCAAAATGTGCGCGAAAAGGCGAGTTTGGCCTATTCGATAAAAAGTTTGTATGTAAAACAAAAAGCCAATATTTTTATTCGTGCAGGAATTGAAATTCCAAAATTTGAAAAGGCAGTTGGTTTGATTAAAGAACAATTGGAAATTATGAAAAAAGGCGAATTTTCAGACGAAGATTTGCAGTCAGCTAAAGAATATGTGAAAGCGCGGAATTAAGGCGATTGAGACAGAGCAAGACACGGGAATTGTTTATTACATTGGGCAAGAAATCTCAAAAACAAATACAAGCCTTGAACAATATTTGAAAAATATTGAAGAAGTCACCAAACAAGATATTATAGAAATTGCAAATGGCGTAGAAATTAATACCATTTATTTTTTAAAGAACGAAGAAAAGGAGGCAGGGCAATGAAAATTATAGAAAATAATAAAATTCAAGAAAAAGTATATACGAAAAAAATGCCTAATGGTTTGAGTGTTATGGTCATTCCGAAAAAGACAGAAAAGAAATATATTATTTGGGGAACGAAATATGGTTCGATTGACAATCACTTTCAGCTTGCAGAAAAGGAAATCACAATTCCAGATGGTATGGCTCATTATATGGAACATAAATTATTTGAGCAAAAGAATGGAACCAATAGTTTGGATGTGTTGACAAGTTTGGGCGTTAATGCTAATGCGTACACAACCAATAATCACACAGCGTATCTGTTTGAAGCCTCTAATGATAAATTTTGGGAGGCTTTGGATGAATTTATGAATTACATTCAAAATCCATATTTCACAGATGAGAATGTTGAAAAAGAGCGTGGGATTATTGAGCAAGAAATTATGATGTATGACGATTATCCAGATTGGAAAATCTATATGAATATGATGCGTGCGATGTATCATCAAAATTCAATCAACATTGATGTGGCAGGGACAAAAGAGACAATTGCAGAAATTACAAAAGAAAAATTATATGATGCATATCATTGTTTTTATCGTCCAGAAAATATGGCAATTGTGGTTTGTGGCGATTTTGAGCCAGAGCAAGTCATAAAAGAAATTGAAACAAGAATGACACTTGAAAATTTGGATGAAAAAGTAAAAAGATTATATCCAGAGGAGCCAGAAGAAATTGTAAAACCAAGAATAGAAGACGAAATGAATATTACAAGACCACTTTTTATCATTGGCTATAAGGATACAGTGAAAACGGATAATCAAATCAAAAAAGAGTTGGCTTTGGAAATAGCATTCAACATTTTGATTGGTGATAGCTCAAAATTATATCAAGATTTGTATGAACAAGGTGTGCTACAATCACAGCCAAGTATGATTTATGAAAATACAGATACGTATTCTCATTTATTAATTCAAGGACAAAGTGAAAAGTACAATGAAGTCATTAGCCAAATAGAAGACGCAGTTGAATTTTTAAAACAAAAAGGAATTGAAGAAGAAGAGTTTGAGAGAATCAAGAAAAAGCTATATGGGGAGTATGTGAAGAGTTATAATGATGTAGAAAGCATTGCGACTAGCTTTTTGCAAAATTATTTTAGAGGCATCAATCCATTGGATTATTTTGAAGAATTTGGTGGCATCACAAAAGAATATACATTACAAGTTTTAAAAGAAGTAATGGACAATCAAAAACGAGTTATTTCAATTGTAAAATCAAAATAAATCACAAAAAGAAAGGTGGTAAGTAATGATACAATTTCCTGGATTGCAGTTGCAGTTTTTTGTGAACCCAGTGGCATTCTCAATGTTTGGTATTCCGATTTATTGGTATGCGATTTGTATAATATTAGCCATTTTGGTTTCTTTTATGCTTTGCTATTATTTGCCACCCAAATTTGAAATAGACAATTATTTTTTATTTGATACTTTATTATATGCCATTATTTTTGGCGTAATTGGTGCGAGACTTTATTATGTTTTATTTCATTTGGAATATTATTGGTCAAATCCAGCTACTATTTTCAAAACTAGAAATGGTGGTTTGGCGATTTATGGAGGTATTTTTGTGGGGGCATTTGTTGTTTTTTATCAGTGTAAAAAAAGGCATTATTCATTGCTTGATTTTTTGGACCGTATTGCACCATTTGTAGCACTTGGACAAGCGATTGGAAGATGGGGAAATTTTTGTAATCAAGAGGCTTATGGGATACCCACAAATAATTTTTTTAGAATGGGACTAGATACTCCATATGGGTATATGGAAGTTCATCCCACTTTTTTATATGAATCGATTTTGACATGTTTCATTTTTTTAATTTTAAGAAAAATGCAGAAAAAGAGAAAATTTCAAGGGCAAATTACATATATGTATTTGTTTTTGTATGCGGGCATTCGTATGTTTATAGAACAATTGAGAGTGGATAGTTTAATGGTAGGTAATTTCAGAATTTCCCAGATTTTGTCGATTGCAATTTTTGTAGTTTTTGGTAGAATCCTGTTGAAAAAATACGGAAAATATAGAAATGGGAAAATAGGTGCATGAAAAAGGAGAAAAATGTCTATCAAAAACTATTTTAAATATTGATTTTTTATTGACATTGACAAATAAATATGGTATTTTGGAAGAGAAGAAACAAGGGGACAAAAAATGTCAAAAAAATGTCATAGGGGGACAATTTTATGATAAATGATGAAATTTGTAAATTAAGAGAGAAACTAAACAAAAGTATTGAAGCTGGGGAAGATTATAGTATTGTTTATAAAATCAGTGTAGAATTAGATGAATTAATTGCAAAATACTATAATGAAAAAGCTACCATGGAAAAAAACAAATAAAAAATAAGGTAGCATAAGCTACCTTATTGGAAGAATTATTTTTCAAAGTCATCTAGACTTTTAAATTCATAGCCCATATTTTTGGCTTCTTTTATCATGCTGTCTAACATGGCTACATTGTCTTTGGATGTGCTATGCAAAAGTATGACAGCGCCATTGTGTAAATTATCTAAAACTTTCTTTTTTCCGTAGTTACTTCTACCTTGCTTTGAATTATCCCAATCATCATAAGCATTTGACCATAAAACACTGGTATAGCCAAGTGACTGAACAAGACTAGCAGTGCGTTCGCTAAATTCACCTTTTGGTGGTCTGAAGTATGTCATTTCATAGCCTGTTATTTCATAAATACTGTTGTGCAATTTCATAATTTCTTCTTTGATTTCATCATCTTTTAAAGTGGGCAAACAAGCATGATTTACAGTGTGGTTTCCAACGGTATTCCCATTTTGGATCATTTGTTTTACTAAATCAGTTGCAGTATTGACGTAATGTGCAGTGATGAAAAAAGTTGCTGTAATATTATTTTCTTTTAAAATTTTCAGAATTTCTTCTGTGTAACCTGCTTCATAGCCAGCGTCAAAAGTAAGATAAATGTAATTTTTATCAGGATTTCCCATGGCAATTCCGTCGAATTTTTCTAATACTTTTAGACTTTCTATATCCAAAGTGGCTTGTGCATGATTTTCGCCACGCCTAAATCCCCAAGCTAAAGTTTTATTGCTCAGTTCTTGATTGGCTTGTGATGCAATGGAAAACTGAATAATGCTGACAATTAGTATCAAGCAAATGAAACCATATCTTATGATTCGATCTTTCATTTCTGACCTCCTTTTCTTAAAGAATATGTTGCTTTTTTAGAAATATGAAAAAAAGCACGAAAGAATAATGGTTGAAAATCATTTCTTTTTATGATATATTAAAATAGAGTTTTTGGTAGAATAGAGGGAAGTAAAATGTTGTATGATGAAAACGAGAATGAAAATATGGAAATTATAGATGAATTAAATAAAAGAGCTCATTTGCGAAAAAAGGCAATCATTTGTGGAATGATTATTTTGTGTTGTGTGGTTGTAATTATTATTAGTATTGTTGTTTCAATAAAAATGAAAAAAAAGAACGACAATCATCAGAAGCAAGGAAATTCAGTAGCTGCTACAAAGCCTCAAGAAATCAAGCATATTCAAATTGCACAGCATGATATGGAACAAATTAAGTCAAAGTTTGTGCCAAGGGAAAATCCGAATGCACAGGAGGAAATTACGAATATTTACTATTCAGATGAAAAAGTGGCATATTTGACATTTGATGACGGACCTTCTAAAAATATAACGCCACGAGTATTGGATATTTTGAAACAAGAAAATGTGCCAGCCACTTTTTTTGTGTTGGGTAGTCGTGTTGACCTAAATCCAGATTTGTTAAAAAGGGAATATGATGAGGGACATTACATTGCCAATCATGGTTATTCACATAATTATTCTCAAATTTATACTTCCAAAGATACTGTTTTTGAGGAATATGCCAAAACAGAAGAATCGATTCGTGTGGCTTTGGGAAATCCAAATTATAATACGCATTTGTTTCGTTTTCCAGGGGGCTCGAGTGGCGGTAGATACGATGGAGTGAAAGGCGAGGCAAAAGGTTTGCTGCGTGATTATGGAATTAATTATACCAATTGGAATTGTTTGACAGGAGACGCAGAAGGGCGAACAACTACGGATTCGCAAATGGAGTGCTTAATTCAAACAATGGAAGGAGATGGCGCCATTATTGTGCTGATGCATGATGCGAGTGATAAGTCATACACAGCAGAAGCACTTCCAAGTGTAATTGCCTATCTGAGAGAGCAAGGATATACGTTTAAAAATTTTTATGAGATTTTTTAAAAAATTTCATAAAAATACGAACAAATGTATTGACAAAAAATAAAATTCTGATATAATACAATTATCGAACATATTTTTGCTTAGGAGGCGCGTATGATAACTTTATTGCATATAAAAAATATAGGGATAATTGATGATTTAAATATTCATTTAGGAGAAGGTTTTAATGTTTTGACTGGTGAAACAGGAGCTGGAAAGACACTGATTATTGGAGCATTAAAAATATTATCTGGTGGTCGTTTTTCAAAAGAAATGATGCGAACAGGAGCCAAAAATTCTTTTGTGGAATTATCATTGGACTTGTCTGATTTTGAAGACCATGTTATTGTTTCGAGAGAAATCAATAGTTCTGGGAAAAATGTGTGTAAATTAAATGGCAGATTGGTGACTGTAAATGAATTGAAAGAATTTATGAAAAAAGTAATTGACATTCATGGACAAAATGACAATCAGTCTATTTTAGATTTGAACCAACATATTGATTTATTGGATGGATATGCGGATTCAGAGATGAAGGATATCAAAAAAGAGTACGAAAAATTATATCATGAATATGTTGCTACTCAAAAAGAACTTAGTTTAAATTATGGTAATGATATGGAAAAACAGAGAAAATTGGATTTACTAAATTATCAGTTACATGAAATTGAAGAAGCGGATTTGAAGGAAAACGAGGAAGAGGAATTAGAAGAAAAAAGAAAAATGATGCTTGCTTCTGAAAAGATTGCAAGTAATTTGCAAGAAGCACAAAGTGAAATTGATAATCATTCAATTGATGGTTTAAATAATGCAATTAGGGCTTTGGAAAAAATTGAGCAATATAATAGCATTTATGCAGATATTGTAACAAGGTTAAAAAGTAGTTATTATGAAATTCAAGAAGTAGCAAGGGAATTGTCTGTAGAAGAAATTTCTTTTGATGAAGAAGAGCAAAATAGAGTGGAACAAAGGCTTGATTTAATTCAAAATTTGAAAAGAAAATATGGAAATTCCATCCAGCAAATTTTGCAATATAAAATCCAAATTGAAAAAGAAATTTTTGAAATTAGTAATTTAGAAAGTTATATTCTAGAATTAAAAGAAAAAGCATTAGCATTAGAGAAACAATTGTTGGTTTTAGCCAAAAAGTTAAATGAAATTCGCTTAAAATATGCACAAGAATTATCTAGAGAAATTACAAAAGAGTTAAAAGAATTGGAAATGCAAAATGCAGAATTTGAGGTAAGTGTCAAGACAAGCGAGGGAAATAAATTTAATAGCAATGGCTTAGATAAAGTGGAATTTTTAATTTCTACGAATAAAGGCGATGATAAGAAATCTTTGATAAAAATCGCATCTGGTGGAGAAATGTCAAGAGTGATGTTGGCGATAAAAACAGTTTTGGCTGATGTTGACCAAACGCCAATTTTGGTATTTGATGAAATTGATACAGGAATTAGTGGAATTGCAGCAAATTCGACTGGTGAAAAAATGAAAAGAATTGCTAAAAATCATCAAGTAATTTGTATTACACATTTGGCTACAATTGCAGCAAAAGGCGATTTTAATTATTATATTTACAAAAATAATGAAGGAAACTTTACTAAAACACATGTAAATCAGTTAACAGAGGAGCAGACAATTCGTGAAATAGCGCGTATTTCCAATGGAGAAATAACAGAGACATCGCTTAAAAATGCGCGTGAAATGCGAAAGGTATCTCAAAAAATTGCATAAGGAGGAACAATGCGAAACATTAAATTAACGATAGAATATCATGGAAAAGACTTTAATGGCTGGCAGAAACAGCCTAATAAACTGAATATTCAAGGGGAAATTGAAAGAGCAATTGAGAGTATTACAGGAGAAACAATTGAATTAATTGGGTCTGGCAGAACAGATGCAGGTGTGCATGCTTTGGGGCAAGTGGCTAATTTTAAAACGAATAGTTATATTTCGATTGATAAATTTGCGATGGCTATTAATTCAAAATTGAAAAAAAGTATCCGAATCAAAAAAGCGGAAGAAGTGGAAGAACGTTTTCATAGTCGTTATTGTGCGCATTTTAAAAAGTATCGCTATGTGATTAATTGTTCACTTACTGGGACAGCAATTTTTCGTGAATTAGAATATCAATTTCCGATGAAGTTAGATGTGGAAAAGATGAGGAAAGCGGCAAAATATTTTGAGGGAGAGCATGATTTTGCAGCGTTTAAAGCGAGCGGAACGAGCAGTAAAAATAGTAGAAGAAAGATTTTTAAAGCGGAAGTGTTAGAAGAAGGGGAGAAGATTTGGATTGAATTGACAGGAAATGGATTTTTGTATAATATGGTTAGAATTATAGCAGGGACTTTATTGGAGGTAGGAATAGGTAAAATAAAACCAGAAGAAATTCAAGAGATTATTAAAAGTAAAGATCGAAAACAAGCAGGAAAAACGCTTCCAGCAGTAGGGTTGTATTTGGTAGAAGTAAAGTATTAAAAGAAATCACAAAATAGATTAAAAATCATATTATATTACAAAAGGATAATAAATTAAGGAGGAAAAATATATGACTGATTTATTAATTGCTTTTGTAATTCCAATATTGGTTGTGATTGTAGCTGCTGTTTTGCAAACGATATTACATTGCCCATTTAAAGTAGCAGGAATTGTGTTTGTCATTTTAATTATTGCAGCACTGGCTTTAGGTGGAACGATACTTTATATAGCATTTGCATGGATTTTTACAGTGTTAGCATTTATTGTTGCTTATTTGATTTGTAGATGTTTGAGATGGAACTGTACTTGTAACTGTGGTGGAAATAATAACAATAATGGAAATAATAATGGTGGCAGTGGTAATACAGGAAATAATAATAATGGAAACAACAATTCTGGAAACAATAATATAGGAAATAATAATTCTGGAAATAATAACACTGGTAATAATAATGACAATGGTACGTGTTGGAAAAGTTGGAGAAGTTAAAAGAAAAAGGCATAAATTATTTTAAATTTATGCCCTTTTCTTTATTACAGAATTGTAACAAATGTATAAATTTTGTGTAACATACAACTAATTTGTTGACTTATTGTTTCAATAGATGTTAAAATAGAATTATAAAACTAAAAGGAGAAATCAAATGAGGAAGATTTTGAAAAAGAATAATGGAATTACATTAGTTTCGTTAGTTGTTACTATAATTGTATTGCTTATTTTAGCGGGTGTTAGTTTGAGTTTGGTTGCAGGAAGTAATGGAATTATGAGTAAAGCAGTAAAGGCAACTGATAAATATGTGCAAGCTGCAGAAAAAGAAATTTTAGAATTAGTGCAAGTTGAGATGTTGGTAGAGCAAGACTTGAAGTTAGATGAGACAGAAGATGTGTCAGAAATAATTGCTCAAAAATTAAGTAGTGGTGGAAGGAAGGCTGGAGTTGTTCAGGATGAAGAGGAACTAGGAAATTATATTGTTACATTTGATCTTACAAATAATATTTATTATTGTAATGTCAAAACAGGGAAAATAGAATATATAGGGACTTATACAGAGAGTGAAAATGAAGTTGAAATAGAAGATGCAGACATAAAGTTTACGCAAACAGAAACAGAGTGGACGAATGAGAATATTGAAACAGTGATTTTTATTACACAGGGAATTGATTTGACTAATTTTGTATTGCAATATAGTAAGGATGGAAAAAATTGGTCGATTTATTCAAATCCAATTCAATCAATAGAAAATGAAACTATATATGCTAGAGTGAAACATAAAATGACAGGACAAATAAGAGCGATTGCAACAAGTAACATTCAAAATATTGATAAGACTAAACCTCAAATAACAGAAGTAATTGCAACTACCAATCAAATTAAAATAAAGGCAATAGATAAAGAATCAGGAATTGTAGGCTTTGCAGTAACAGAAAGTACAGAAAAACCAAATATTTTTGAAACTTGTGACGAAACTTCAATTTTTGATACAATAGTAACAGGCAAAAAGCAAGGACAAACTTATTATGTGTGGGTAAAAGATAAAGTAGGAAATATAAGTGAATGCCAATCAATAACTTTAGGGGAGGTAAAGGATATTACCAATTCAGATTTGCATTTTGAATATTCAGAGGAAGGCTGGACCAATCAAAATGTTATTGTAAATATTATTGCTAATATTGATATAGAAGGATATACCTTGCAAGTTAGTACAGATGGTATAAATTGGATAGATGGAGATAGTTATGAGTTTTCTAGTAATGGAACATTATATGTGATTTTAAGGGATGAGGTAGGACAGCAAGGAAATGTAGCAGCTTCAGTAACAGTGCAAAATATTGATAAAACTCCACCAGCAAAACCAAATATAAATAATCCAACTAATGGAAATGCAACATCCCAAAATTTTTCTTTAACAGTAAGTTCAGTAGATACAGGAAGTGGAATAGCATATTATGAGTATAGTTATGATCAAGTGAATTGGGTAACTTATCAAAATTCAGATTCAAATTCCTTTGTTACAACACCATTTTCAGCAGAGAGAAATCAATTGGTTTATATAAGATGTTTTGATAAAGTAGGAAATGTGTCTGAAGTAAGTTCTACCAATATTTGGATTGATAGAACACCTCCAACAATTATAGCTTCTTCAGAATTAACGGTAAATGTTGGTACCACAATTAATGAAAATTATTTGAAGAGTGTTAATAAAATCTCAGATAATTTAGGAAATGCTTTGGTAACAGATTTGCAAGTGAAGAATTCATCGAATGGAGTTGTAGGAGCAACACTGAGTGGTTATGATATTTATACAGTTACTTATAATTTGAAAGATGAAGCTAAGAACAGTAGGTCTGTTAGTCAAATTTTTAAAACAAAACCAACTTCAGGTGTGAGTTTAACAAATATTGTTACAGATCCAGGATTTGAGCAAGGAAGTACAAAATGGACGATGAATAATATAACAAGACAGACTGCACAAAGAGTATCTGGTTCTTATGGAATTCAGTTTACAACTGGAAATCATACTACTATGTTATCGCAATCTATTAGTAAACCAATAGCAAATCATACATATTATGGTTCAAGGATGATGAAAACAGTTGGAGGAAATGCTTCTGCGAATGATTGTCGATTTGAGATGTTTATAGGAGATGGTGCAGATATGAATTATGTATTTTCATATAATAATGGAAATTATCCAAATTGGACGAGAGTCAGTGGTGTTATAAGAACAGGTACGCCAAAAGATGGTTCTTGGATTATTAGATCATTTCAAGTAACACCATCTGGAGGAACATTATATCAAGATGAATATATGATTATTGATTTAACACAGGGATTTGGAAGTAATATTCCTTCTAAACAATGGCTAGATCAAATGATTTCTTATTTTGAAGGAACAAGAACATTTACTTGGTAATGTTTTTCGTAAATAAAAAATGAACTTTGCTGTTTGAAGTGAACCCAAATTATTAGACAAAAAAGTTTAATAAGGAGGGTTCATTTTTTTGCATAAATTTTCTAAAATTTGCCATACTAATTTTGAGGTGATTGATAAATGGATTTTAGAACAGATATGGCGGTTGAAAGGCGTGATTTATATCGAAAAGCGAACAAGATAGAAGATGAGATTGATGGAATTGAATGTGAGGAAGAAGAGATAGAAGATATTAAAATTACGAGGGTAAGTGTTACGAATGAAACAGGAGAAACAGCACTCCAGAAGCCAATTGGAAATTATATTACAATTGATGTCAAGAAAATTAATAATATTGAAACAGAAAAAGAGGATAAAATTGTTGAAGTAATTGCAAAAGAGCTTGCTAAAGTTGTAGACCAACATATTCAAAAAAATGAAGAAATTATGATTGTGGGACTTGGTAACTTGTATTCTACACCAGATAGTCTTGGTTCTAGAGTGGTTAATGAAGTAGAAATTACACGTCACATTAAACTTTATTTACCACAATATATTGACGAAAATACACGTGCTATTTCTGCAATTTCTCCAGGTGTTTTGGGAACAACAGGAATTGAAAGTGCGGAAATTATTCGAGGAATTGTAGATAAAGTAAAACCTAAAATGATTATTGCAATTGATAGTTTGTGCTCGAAGAGTGTAAGCAGAATTAATAAATCGATTCAAATTTCGGATACAGGAATTGTACCAGGTGGCGGTGTTGGAAACGCGAGAGACGAATTGTCAGAAAAAACATTAGGCATTCCTGTAGTAGCGCTAGGCGTGCCGACAGTTGTTGAAATGGCTTCGATTACAAATGATTGCTTGGACTTGTTTATTGAAGACTTGCAGAAAAAAGCAGAATCGAATGATGTACTAAATAAACTAAAAGATGAGGATAATTATGAACGAATTAAAACAGCATTAATTCCGAATGAATATAATTTTATTGTCACCCCAAAGGAGATTGATGAGCTGATTGATAGCATGAAAGATATTATTTCAAGGGGTATTAATGAAGCATTATAGGACTTACACCCAATTTGTAAGCAATGAATAATATAGTATATATTTGAATTAAAGGAGAGCGCCAAGTGAAATCAATCTGCATAAAAACAAACAATCAAGAGATTATCGAATATTTAATCAGCACTTTTGAAAAATTACCTATGAATCTGTGCATCTCAAATTACAGATTTAAGAAATATGATAATGTCATTGTTCATGATATTCAGAGAGATGAAAAGGAATTTTATGATGTTATTAGTATTGTTCTGAAAAGCGCTATTGAAAGATTTTTTGAAAGCGATTTAATCAAAAAATGCATCAAGGAAAATTATTTTTATTTGAATGAGGCAGAACAAGAATATGTTTTAAAAATAAGTCATCAAATTATGAATTTACCAGATAACAAAATTGGTTACAAAAATAGGTTACTAAAGGAACTTGTAAGAAGATATGTTATGGAAAATAAGGCAATGATTTTAGAAGGATTTATGAATTTTCGTGCAAGAGAATACAAAGAATTGCTCGATAACATTGTGGAAGTATCGGTTGTAAGTTATTTGGAATTGACATCTTTTTAAAACACTTTTACAAAATAAAATAATGTGATATAATAAAAACATTGTAGGAGATCGGAAGAGCGTCGTGTAGGGAAAGAG
>CAMSEX010000022.1 GCA_947057875.1 uncultured Clostridium sp. | reverse complement strand
AAAAATGGCAAGAGTAAAAACAGCTAGAACAACAAGAGCAAGACATAAAAAAGTTTTAAAACAAGCAAAAGGTTATTTTGGAGCAAAACATTACAGATATAGAATGGCAAAACAAGCTGTTATGAAGTCTGGAATGTATGCTTATGTAGGAAGAAAAGATAGAAAATCTAATTTTAGAAAATTATGGATTACGCGTATTAATGCTGCTGCAAGAATGAATGGTTTAACGTATAGTAAATTGATTGCAGGTTTGAAAAAAGCTAATGTTGTAGTAAATAGAAAAATGTTAGCAGAGATTGCAGTGTCTGATCCAAAAGCGTTTGCAGAGATTGCAAAAATTGCGCAAAAAGCATAAATTTGTAAAAGTTTATATGGATTGCTGGGGGCAAAGTCAAGGAGGTGTTTATTTAGCATGCTTGAATTTGTCCTTAATTTTTTGTTTCCACCAGTGTGTAGTGTTTGTGGAAAAATAGATAAAAATTGGTTATGTCCCAATTGCCAAAAGCGAGTAGAGAGATTGGAAAAATCCTGTGTTGTGCAAATAGAGTATAAAAAATATGAGAAATTATTGTATATTTTTCAATATGAAAGTTTAGTACGAAAGTTGGTTCTGCGTTATAAATTTTCGAATCAGGCATATTTGAATCATTTTTTTGCACAGATGATTGCGAAAAATGAAGAAAACCGAAGTCTTTTGCAACAATATGATTGCATTATTCCAGTGCCAATGCATGTGAGAAAAATGCAAAAAAGAGGCTATAATCAAACAGAATTGGTAACAAATGAGCTTTCCAAAATTTTGCAAATTCCTGCAAGAAATGATATTTTATTAAAAGTAGTCAATACAGTCACGCAAAGTAAGTTGGGAGCAAAGGCAAGACAAAGTAATATTCAGCACGTGTTTTTTGTAAGAAAAGATATTGAAGTGGAAGGTAAGAAAATTATTTTGCTAGATGATATTTATACAACGGGTGCGACATCTCAAGAGTGTAGCCGAGTATTGAAAGAGGCAGGAGCAACAGAAATTTTAGTGGTAGTTTTGGCGAAAGACTAATATAAAATCCAGAAATTTTTCTGGGTTTTATTATTTTTCAAAAAATGCAATCTTAAGAAAATCTTTATTTTTTCTTGAGCAATTTCATGGTATAATAGAATAAACAAAAAATAAAAAGGGGCGGAGAGAATGTACAATATTTTAGTTTGTGATGATGATAAAGAAATTGTGCAAGCAATTGAAATTTATCTTGGTAAGGAAGGATACAACATTTTGAAAGCGTATAATGGTAGGCAGGCTCTGGAGATTTTGGAGAGGAATATGGTGCACCTCATTATTTTAGACATTATGATGCCTAAATTAGATGGCATAGAAACTTTGGTGCAAATTAGGAAGGAAAAAGCTTTACCAGTGATTATGCTATCAGCAAAATCGGAAGATGAAGATAAAATTGAAGGTTTAAATATGGGGGCTGACGATTATGTTACTAAACCATTTAATTCGCTAGAACTTATTGCTAGAGTAAATTCCTGTATGAGAAGATATACAAAACTTGGAACAATAGAAACTACTGAAAATATTTTCCAAACTGGCGAGTTAATTTTGGATGATGATTTGAAAAAAGTTACAGTAGATGGAAATGAAATCAAACTCACACCTACAGAATATAACATTTTACGATTTTTAATAAAAAACGAAGGAAAAGTATATTCCATTGAACAAATTTATCAAAATGTTTGGAATGAAGAATTTTTGTATGGAAATGAAAATGTGATTGCGGTTCATATTCGTCATATTCGCGAAAAAATAGAAATTGACTCCAAAAATCCTAAATATTTGAAAGTGATTTGGGGAATTGGTTATAAAATTGAAAAAATTTAAAGGAGAGTTTGTAAATGAAAAAAAATAAAATTTTTATGATGGTTGTATATGTATTAGTTCCAGTAATTGTGGCTGTGATAAGTCTGTCTACTTTAGCGAAGTTCTTTCAAGATGACGAAAATTTTTATCTGAATCAGTCTCAGTATTTTCAAACGAATAATTTTGTGTCAAATTATATGTCAACTTTATCGAGTTATGCCAATCAACTGATTTATAATAATGAGGTTTTTCCCATTACTTATGATGGCGAAATACAGATTTTCTATATGAATGAAGAAGATTCTAATTATTATATAGATAGTAATATTCAAGACCATTATATTTTGATTTGTTATCAAAATAAAGCACTGACTAATGTAGAATTGACAATGGAAACGAATACCATTGAAAAAATTAAAAATTATATTGCATCTCAAGAAAATGCCAAAAAAGCAAATATTTTGGCAGGAAATATAGAAGCAGATTCTGAAATAATTTTAAAGAAAGCTTTAAAATATTATGATGATTTTGAAAACACCTACTATACAATAGAAGAAAAAGAAACGGCATATCGTTATTATGGGGAAGAAAGTGATAATGACATAGAAGAAAGCCGAATTCCTGCACGCAAGTATATCAATACAACCATTCAAGATTTTGCCATTTACAGTTCTTACAAAGAAGAACTAGTATATAACACAGATTTGATAGTTGTTCGTGAGTTAATGAAGAATTATCAAAACTTAGCAGGAAATATTCATTTGATTTTACCAATTGGAATAGTACTACTTTTGCTGATGTTTTTCTATTTAGTGATTGTAATTGGTCGCACTAAAAAAGAGGGCGAAATTGACATGAATGATTTTGATAAAATTCCATACGAAATTATATGGACAGTTGCGATGTTTGCTTTTGCAATGTGTGCAGCCATGATAAATATTCCAAAACATACAGATATGTTTGTGTCAATGTTGATTTCTGTTTATTGTGTAGCCTATATCATATGTGCCGTTCTTTTTCACACGACAGTCAAAAGAATCAAAGCAAGAATGCTGATAAAATCGACATTGCTCTATATATGCGTAATGTGGTTTGTGAAGATTTGCCAGAAAATAAAAAATGTTTTTGGAATTTGGTTTGATAAATCGACAGCAGGTATGGATTTGGTAAAGAGGTTAATATTTGCAATGATTGGTTATCTTGTTGTTTCAATTATTCTAATGGCAATAATGCAAGGAGTTGGATTTTTGCTTGCCTGTGTTTTAGGAATTTATTTGTTTTCTAAAATAGCACAAAGAATTCGTGATTTTGCTAAAGTGGAACAACATCTAAAGGGAATGTATGAGGGCGCTCATCCAGAAGATTTGAAAGCGGAAAATTTTACATCAGAATTTCAAAACTCGATTTTGTATATTAATGATATTTCTAATGGATTTGAAAATGCCATTCAAGAGCAGCTAAAAAGCGAGAGAATGAAAGCAGAGCTAATTACCAACGTTTCACATGATATTAAAACGCCGTTGACTTCTATTATTAATTATGTTGATTTGCTCAAAAAAGAGGAAATCAAAAACGACAAAGCCAAGGAATATATTGGTATTTTAGACAATAAATCGCAACGTTTAAAAAAGTTGACAGAAGACTTAATTGAAGCCTCTAAAGCGTCTTCAGGAAATGTGAAACTAAAAATGGAGAAAATCAATATTGTGCAACTGATGAAACAAGCAATTGGTGAGTTTGAAGATAAATTTAAAACAAGTAATTTGCAAATTATTACGAAATTTGAAAGCGAAGAAATTTTCATTTATGCGGATAATCGCTATATGTATAGAATTGTGGAAAATATTTTTAGTAATGTTGCCAAATATAGTATGGAACATTCGAGAGTTTATATTGATATTGCAAAAAAAGGTGAAAAGGTGTATATTGATACAAAGAACATTTCCAAAGACACACTCAATATTTCGGAAGATGAGCTAATGCAGCGTTTTGTGCGTGGGGACAAATCGAGAACCATGGAAGGAAGTGGTCTCGGACTTTCTATTTCCAAAAGTTTGGCTGAAATCCAAAATGGGGAATTGAATATAAAAATTGATGGAGATTTGTTTAAAGTTGAAGTTTGTTTTAACCTAGAAAAATAGAGGGAGTTATGAAGGAAAAAAAGAAATGTAAGAAAAGCAAATGGAAGTTTATTCTTCTGGTAATGCTGGTAATTATATTAGGAATTATAGTTGGTATAAGGTTTCAAAAACCACTGGTTTGCATAGATGCAGGGCATGGAGGAAAAGATGCTCGGTAGTATTTCAAGCAGTGGAAAAAGATATGAGAAAGATGATACGCTGGAAATAGCTTTGAAAATAAAAAGTGAGTTAGAAAAGCAAGGTATAAACGTGATTATGACAAGAGACGAAGATGAATTTGTTACATTGCAAGATAGATGCAAGAAAGCAAATTGGATAATGGCGGATTTGTTTGTTTCCATTCACAGAAATAGTGCAGAAAGTGGAGATGGTGTTGAAGTTTGGATTTCAAATGAGAAAGAAGAAAAAAGCTCGAAATTAGCTAGTTCGATTTTGGAAAAAATAGATCAAGTTGGCATTCAAACTAATCGTGGAGTAAAGACTGGAACAAGTGAGAATGGCGAAGCTGATTATTTTGTGAATAAAAATACAAAAATGCCAAGTTGCCTGATAGAATTGGGATTTATTAGTAACAAAAAAGATAACGAATTGTGGGATAAAAATGCAGAACAATATGCAAAAGCAATTGCAGAAGGAATTGTTGAAAATTTGGAAAAATAATTGATTTTTTGAGGACAATATGATACGATATTTTTATAAAAATGATTCGATAAAAAGGAGAAATTGAAATGCCTAAAAATCAAATTACAGAAAACATTTTTTATATTGGAGCAGACGATAAAGATATTGATTTATTTGAAAGTCAGTATAAAGTGCCAAATGGAATTTCCTATAATTCCTACATCATAAAAGACGAAAAAACAGTTATTATGGATACGATTGATAAGCGAAAAACGAAAGAATGGTTGCAGAATTTAGAAAATACTTTAGAGGGAAAAATACCAGATTATTTGGTCATTTCTCACTTGGAACCGGACCATGCTTACAACATAGAAGTGTTGACACAAAAATATCCACAAATGAAGCTAATTGGGAATGATAAAACATTTGCCTTTTTGCCACAATTTTTTGAAATTTTAGACTTGGATAATCGAAAAATTGTTGTAAAAGAAGGGGACGAAATTTGTCTTGGAACACACACTTTGCAATTTTTTATGGCGCCAATGGTGCATTGGCCAGAAGTCATGGTAACTTATGAAAAGACAGAAAAAATTCTATTTTCAGCAGATGGATTTGGCAAATTTGGAAGCCTAGATATAGACGAAAATTGGGAAGACGAAGCACGTAGATATTACATCAATATTGTTCGGAAAATATGGTGTACAAGTTCAAATGTTGTTAAAAAAATTAGAGACATTAGATGTAAAAATAATTTGCCCATTGCATGGTCCAATTTTGAAAGAAAACTTAGAATATTATATTGGAAAATATGCTACTTGGAGTAGTTATCAACCAGAGGAAAAAGGGGTCGTAATTGCGTATGCTTCGATTCATGGAAATACAGCAAACGCAGCCAAAGAATTGGGAAAAATATTACAGAAAAAAGGAATCGAAAAAGTGGTAATTTTTGACTTGGCAAGAGATGATTTTCATGAAGTGATTGCAAATGCTTTTCATTATGATAAAATGATTTTAGCATCTGCCACTTATGATGCAAAATTGTTTCCACCAATGGAATATTTTTTGCGTCAGTTGGAAGAAAAAAATTATCAAAATCGTACCATAGGATTGATAGAAAATGGAACTTGGGCGCCACTTGCAGGAAAGTGTATGAAGGATATTTTGACGAATATGAAAAAAATAAATTTGTGTGAAAATGTAGTTACAATTCGCTCAAAATTAAATAAAAATTCTAGAGCTAAAATGGAAGAATTAGCAGAAGAAATTTTGAGTAAATAAGCGGAGGAAATATGGTAAAAGCAGTTTTTATTGACATTGATAAAACCTTATTAAATAGCGAGAAAAGAATGACAAAAGAAACTCAAAATGCAATTGAAAAAGCAAAGAAAAATGGAGTTCAAGTTTTCATGATTTCTGGTAGGTCGCGTATGGCCTCTAAGAAATTTCAAAGTGTTTCGAGTCGTTATATTATCAATAGCAATGGGGCAGATATTTACGATTGTGAGAAAAGAGAGGCAATTTATCAGTCAGAAATGGAGCCTGAAGTTTGTGCGGAATTATATAAAATAGCGCAGCAGGAAAATGTGGTTATTAAATTTGATTTTGGTTTGTCAAGAGCAGTCAATCAACCAGAATATTTGGAAGATTATGAAGTAGAATTGACAGAAGGAATTCATGATTTTTTGGAGAAAAATAAAGTGATTCAGATTTCAATGTGCTCAGAGAATTTGGAACAAATGGAAAATTTGAAAAAATACGTACAGGAAAAAACATGTTTTTGTGTGATTAATCAATTTATTTGGGAAGTGAATGGAAAAGTTATGCATGCCATTCATGTAAACAACCCGACAGTTTCTAAGGGAAATGCGATGTCAGGTTTGTGCAAATTTTTGAAAATCGATTTAAAAGATACGGTTGCGATTGGAGACAAAATTAATGATATTTCTATGATAAAAATTGCGGGACTAGGCGTTGCCATGGGAAATGCAACAGAGAATGTTAAGGAAGTGGCTGACTTTATTACAACTTCTAATGATGAAAATGGAGTTGCAAAGGTACTCGAGAAGATTCTAGCAAATCAAGGAAATATTAATTTTATGTGTGTGACATAAATTTTAGTTTGCGTAGTTGAACTAGAGTATTGAGAAAATAATTAATGATTTTTGTCATAAAAAAACTCTTCTAAAGTATAATGTTAAAGGTATATTTTAGGTGGAGTTTTTTTATGGTTAGATTAGCAGTGATTAATTTAAAGGGCTTACTGAAAAGCATTATGAAGGTAATTGCGGTTTTGCTTATTTTTGCAATGATAATAAAAGTTTCAAAGTTGATGTATCATTCCGTAAAAAAGTTTGATTTGGAAAGTATTATTTTGCAAAATAAATTGGAAATGATGAATCAAAATTTGAATATTGCCCAGAGTTTTCAGGAGGAACCTTCCGAAAAAAGTGAACTGAAAAAAATATTAGTAGCGGAATTGGCTGTTTTTTCAGGAGCTGAAGAGGAAATCATGGAAAAAGAAAATCAAGAGGAAGTATTGGAATTTGAAAACGTAGACAATCAAGTGCCCCAGAATGAAGTTCCCAAAGAGCAACCGCAGGAAGTAGCTCAAGAAACAGCGGCACAAGAGAATATGGAAAGTATTCCGCAGGAAAACGCTCAGGTGGCAACAGCAGTGATTGAAGCTAATAATAAAAAAGATGTTTACACAGATACTTATCATTCAGTAAAGATTAAAAATGAGTCAAAATATGCATTGACAGAAGCTATGGTCACACCAGATATTAGTTATTCAGACAAAAAAAATATTATTTTGTATCATACGCATACTTGTGAAAGCTATACACAAACAGACAATTCGAGGTATTTGTCGACTGGAAATTATCGAACGACGGATTTGAATTATTCAGTGGCAAGGGTAGGCACTGAACTTGCAAATTGCTTGGCGGGTAAGGGCTATACAGTCATTCATGATAGCACTTATCATGATTATCCAGCTTATACAGGTTCGTACACGAGGTCTTTGGCAACTGTGAAAAATTTGCTTTCAACTTATAACACAGTAGATTGTGTTTTTGATGTACATCGAGATGCACTTCGGAAGTAATAGTAATTATGCGCCTTGTGTAAAAATTGGAGATGAACAAGTAGCACAAATTATGTTTGTAATTGGAACAGATGGTGGTGGTTTAGCGCATAGCAATTGGAATCGTAATTTGAAGTTAGCTATCAAAGTGCAGGAAAAGGCAAATGAGATGTATCCAGGACTATTTAAACCAATTATTTTAAGAAATTCAAGATACAATCAGCATGTGACAAATGGTGCTGCGATTATTGAAGTAGGGGCGACTGGAAATACGATAGAACAATGCAATGGTAGTATGAAATATTTGGCAAATGTAATCGATTGTGTAATGAAAGAAAATTAGCTGAATTTGAAAAAAAGCCTTGTAAAAACTTCCTAAAAATGATAAAATAATTCTATATTTTTAAGAATGGGAGAAATCAAATGATAAAAGATAATCAAGGTGTTACGATTGTTGTATTGGTTGTGGCAGTAGTTTTGTTATTGATTTTGGCTGGCGTGGGATTGAACTTGAGTTTTTCAAGTATTGCTCAAGTCAAAGATAGCAAATTAAAAACAGAGTTAGGAATCGTAAGGCAGGCGGTTACAGAACAATATTGGAAAGCAAGTTCGGTGGGTAAAACAGAAATTTCAACAGGAGACGGAATAGTTTCTTTTTGGGTTGGAAATTTGATTACAAATTTTTCGGAAATTGATTTACCAAATAAAAATACCGTCAAATTGACAGAAGAATCAGAAGCATTTTTTAGTAAGGTAGATGATTATGCACCAGTTTATCAAGAAGATTATTACTATCGTTTGACACCAAATCAGCTCAAAGAAATTGGAATTAATGAGGCAGAAGCAACTTATGTTGTGAATTATGCAACTGGTGAAGTTTATAATGAAACACAGAAAAAAGATAGTAAATCGCAGTTATTATATTTACCACAAACCAATCAAAAAAAGACAGATACTTTGGAAAAAGATAATACTTTTAGTGATTGGAATGAATAAAATGTATAGGGGTTTTGCCATATGTGTGACATGACTGAAAAGTTAAAAAAAATAATAGATAAAAAAGATATTTATTTGGATGAACCTATGAAAAAACATACTTCTTTTAGAATTGGCGGTGTGGCAGATTATTTTTTGAATATCAAAAAAGCGGAGCAATTAAAAGCAATTTTAAATCTTGCAAAACAGGAAAAAATGCCATTTCAAATTGTAGGAAATGGAACCAATTTATTAGTGCGTGAAGGTGGAATTCGAGGATTTGTCATCAAGTTAGATTTGAAAAATTACACGATTGACAAAAAAGAAAATGAGGCAATAATAACTTGTGGTTGTGGGATGACACTTAGTCAGTTGGCTTTGATAGCAGCCGAAAATAATTTGTCTGGTTTAGAAGCAATGGCTGGAATTCCAGGAACGTTAGGTGGGGCAATTCGTATGAATGCAGGAGCTTATGGGAGTGAAATGAAGGATATTGTAGTATGCTCAAAATGTATGGATTTAGATGGGAATATTCAGAAGTTAGATTTGGAAGCCCACAAATTTTCTTATCGCAAAAGTGCTTTTGCAACCAATCAACTGATTTTATTGGAAACGACTCTAAAACTCAAATTGGGAGAAAAACAAGAAATTCAAAATAAAATGCAAGAATATAAAAAACTAAGAATGCAAAAACAACCATTGGAGTTTCCAAATGCGGGAAGTATTTTCAAGAGAAAAGGAGATGTTTTGATCGCAAAATTAATTGATGAATGTGGACTAAAAGGCTATGCGATTGGTGATGCAGAAGTATCTAGTAAGCATTCGGGTTTTATTATCAATAAAGGAAACGCGACAGCTAAAGATGTTTTGGAATTAATTCATGTAATGGAACAAAAGGTAAAGCAAAAATTTGATGTGGATGTTGAACTAGAAATTATAGTAATTGGAGAAGAATAGGAAGGTGTAAAAATGAGAACTTTTTTAGAGTGGTTTAAATCGAGTGCAAAAGTAAAACGCTGGATGTTTTTGATTATTGTGGGAATTGCACTAGTATGTTATGGATTTACAAAAGTCCTAGTGACAGAAGAAATGGCTTTTGGAGAACTTGGAAAAATCATCGCTATATTTGTTGTAGGATTTGTGTTTGTGGTTGTTGGTATTATTTTTATCCAAAAAAGAAATTTAGAAATTTTGATTGAAGCAAATGATACAGATTCAATCAAAGGGAAAAAAGCCAAAGTTAATATCAAATCATTGATTTTTAATAAAAAAGTGTATGATGAAGGACCCAAAATTGTTGTTATAGGTGGCGGAGAAGGCTTGAATATTGTGGTAGATGGTTTGAAAAAATATACCAATAATATTACAGCGATAGTTACCATGTCAGACTATGGACAAATTCCAACAGAATCTAGAATGGCACTAGATGCATTACCACTGGATGATATCAAAGGTAGTATGATTGCAATGTCAGAAAAGCAAGAATTAATGCGTGATTTGATGAATTTGAATTTTGCAAATGAAAGATTGCGTGGTTTGAATTTTGGTGATATTTATTTAACAGCAATGAATGAACTATATAATAATATTTCAGAGGCCATTCAAAAAAGTACAGAAGTGCTTAATATTAATGGACGAGTTTTGCCAGTAACTTTAGATGAAATCAACATTTGTGCAGAATTGACAGACGGAACTGTCATTGAGCGCAAAGATAAAATTCCAGAAATTGTTTCACAAAAAGTAGAAGTGATTAATCGAATTTTTATTCATCCATCCAATTGCAAGCCTGCCCCTGGTGTAGTTGAAGCGATTCAAGAGGCAGAGGCAATTATTATTGGTCCAGGAAGTTTATACACCAATGTGTTGCCAAATTTGTTGGTAAAAAGGGTTTCTAAAGCAATCAAAGAAAGCAAAGCTGTCAAAATTTATATCTCAAATATTATGACAGAATTTGGGCAAACCGATAATTATTCACTTGCACAACACATCGAAGCAATGCAAGCACATGTTGGAAAAGGTGTTTTTGACTATTGCTTGGTGGATACAGGCGAAGTGGTTCCAGAGTATGTTAGAAGGTATAACAAAAAAGGCAGTGAGTTGGTAGAAACAGATATCACAAAAGCGGCTACTTTAGGTGTGAAAATTATTCAAAAAGACATGTCTTGTATTAAAGAAGATAAGATCAGACATAATTCGGCAATTATTGCATCTACTGTTGTTGGGTTGATTTGTGATGAATTGAAATTTAAAGATGAGCAAAATGGAACTGAATTTTTGCTTTTAAATTCAATTTTGAAAGAAGAGAAAAAAGAAATTAAGAAAAATCAAAAAGAAGACAAGAAGCATAAAGAAATTGTAAAAAAAGCAACCAAAAGTGTAAAAAGTAAAAAGCCAAGTAAGAAAAGTAAATTTAGTGAAAAATACAAAGAAAGAGTGGAATCTATTCAAAATACAGATGCTAAAATTAAGGAAAATAGAGCCATTGCGAAAGAAATTGAAAAACTCGAAAAAGAAAATGAAAAAAAGCAAACAAAGAAAAAAGAAGAAACAGAGTTAAAACCAGTTAAAACAACAAGAAAACCAAGAGTGACAAAAGAAGTAGAAGAAACCAATAAGGAAACAAAAACAGTAAGAAAACCAAGAACAACTAAGAAAAAAGAGGAAATAGAGGAGAAAAAGCCAACTGCTAGAAGGACAAAGAAAAAAGAATAACAGGAGATTATACAAATGAAATTAACGAAAAAACAATTGGAATTGAAAAGTGCTTTGGAAAAAGAATGGTTAATCACAAATGGAATTGGTGGATTTGCTTCAAGTACAGTACTTGGAGCAAATACAAGACGTTATCATGGTTTGTTAGTGGCGCCTTTGAAACCGCCAGCCAAGCGATATTTGATTTTATCAAAGTTAGATGAAAGTCTTGAAATAGAAGGCAAAAAATATGATTTGTTTACGAATATGTGCCGCAATTATTTAGCTGAAGGATATAAATATCTTGAGACTTTTGAGAAAAATCCATTGCCAGAATTTACCTATAAAGTTGAGGATGTTAAAATACAAAAAAAGGTATCTTTTGTATATGGAAAAAATACAATTGTTGTGAAATATACAGTGAAAAATAATCAGACAAAAAGTGTGAAAATAACAATTGCACCAATTATGAATTTTCGAGATTTTCACAATATGACAACATCTCACAATTTTGAAGTAGAGCAAAAGTTTGAAAATGCTAAAGTACAAATTCAAATAGATCAAAATATTCCAATTTATATGTGTTGCCAAGAAGGAAATTATAGGGAACATCAAAATGACACTTTTCGTAATATGTATTATTTAAAAGAGGAAGAAAGAGGGTTTTTTGCTGAAGAGGATTTGTGTGTACCTGGGCGCTATGAAATTATGATTGAGCCAAAAGAGAAAAAAGAAATTACAGTCATTGTGTCTTTGGAAAAAGATATTGAAAATATTTTGGCAGATGAAGTTTTTGAGCAGGAAATTCAAAGATTAGAACAAGTTGTTAAACAGACAAGATTGATCAAAAATAAAAAAACAGAATTGACAAAACAAGAAAAAGACAAAAATGAGTTTTTAAGAGATTTAGTAATAGCAAGTGACAATTTTATTGTTTGGCGAGAAGAAGAAAGGTTGCATTCGATTTTGGCAGGTTTTCCATGGTTTTTGGACTGGGGACGAGACACAGCCATTAGTTTTGAAGGTTTGTTGCTTATTACAAGAAGGTTTGATTTGGCAAAAGAAGCGCTTTTAATGCTCACAAAAGACATTTGCCAAGGGCTTGTCCCCAATGGTTATTCCGAAAGTGACAATGCACCGCTTTATAATAGTGCTGATAGCTCGCTTTTACTATTTGAACAAGTGAATCACTTTATGAAATACACGAGAGACTATGACTTTGTCAAAGGAAATTTATATCAAAAATTAAAAACTATTATTGAAAATTATCAAAATGGAATTGAATTAGACGGCAATCACATTTATATAGATACTGACGGACTCTTATCATCAGGTACGCCCAATATCCAAAATACTTGGATGGATGCTAAAATTGGTAATTTTGTCGTAACCCCAAGAAATGGAAAAGTTGTGGAAATCAATAGTCTTTGGTATAATGCCTTGAAAACGATGGAATATTTGGCGAAAAAATTTGGGGAAAAAGAATTAGCAGATACTTATAAAAAGGTGGCAAAAAGTCATCAAAAAGTATTTGAAGAAAAATTTTATTGTGGAGAGAAAAAGTCGTTATATGATGTTTTGGGAGATAATAAAATACGTCCAAACCAGTTATTTGCTATTTCGACAACTTATCCAATTATCAATCCTGCCTCGTCTGCAGGCAAAACAATTTGGGAAACAGCAAAGAAAAAGTTGCTAACTAAATGTGGACTTAGGACTTTGGCACAAGATGAGCAAGGATATATAGCAGAATATTCAGGAGATTGTGTGAAGCGTGATAAAAGCTATCATCAAGGAATTAGTTGGGTATGGCTACTGGGGTTATATGAGGATGCATTAGAGAATATTATTGATTGTGAGAAAGACAGAATTGAAAAGGAAAAATATATCATTGAAAAAGAAAAGTTTGTAGAAAAAATTTTTACGACATTTAAAAAAGAATTATATGCGCCAGAATGTTTTGGCAGTATTTCAGAAGTCTATAATTCAGAAGGTACAGCAAAACCAGGAGGAACATTTGCGCAGGCTTGGAGCGTGTCAGAAATCTTGAAAATCGTAACAAGAATGGAAGAATAAAAACATGGAGAAAAGAGAATTTCAAAATTTAAAAACAAAATATTTAGGGCAAAATTGGCTTTATTTTGAAACAATTGGTTCTACACAAAAAGAATTAAAAATATTAGAAAATCCGGAAAATGGAACAATCATTGTAGCAGACAATCAGGTTTCTGGGGTTGGGACCCATGAGCGAGTTTGGTTTACTGGTGTAGGCAAAAATATTGCGATGTCATTTGTGCTTTTACCCAATTGTAGATCGGAAGAGCACACGTCTGAACTCCAGTCACCTCTCGTCATCT
>CAMSEX010000021.1 GCA_947057875.1 uncultured Clostridium sp. | reverse complement strand
ATAAAATTCCAAAAATCGTACCAAATAAAACTACAAAAAATACTATTTTTTTCAATTTGATTGCCTTAATCATATAAAATACCTCCCCAAAAATGCACAAAAGGTCGGTCAAGACCGACCCCCACAAACTGAATTTATTTTTTACAATATATTCTTCCATTTTGGGAAATAGTCATTTTTAATTTTTGTTCTCTAATGCTGCAAAATACTCTTCTATGACCTTCTCAAATTCTCCTTTGCTTTCGCATTTATTGATTTGCTCGCGCACAAGGCTTGCCTCTGGCAGCCCTTTTACATACCATGCTACATGTTTTCTCATCTCGCGAACAGCTGTGTATTCGTTTTTTTCCTGCATGACCAATGTAAAATGTTCCAAAATCGTTTGCTTTTTTTCTCCTAGCGAAACATGATTTTGTTGTATAGTTTCGCCCAAATTTTCAGTAATTTCCCTAAAAATCCAAGGGTTCCCAAGTGCTGCTCGACCAATCATAATACCGTCACAATCTGTTTCTTCAAACATTCTTTTGGCATCTTCACTACATTTTACATCTCCATTACCAATCACTGGAATATTTACATTTTGTTTCACTTGCCTAATAATATCCCAATCTGCATTTCCAGCATAAAATTCGTCTCTGGTTCTGCCATGCACAACTATGGCACTTATCCCACATTCTTCCGCAATCTTTGCCAATTCCACAGCCACAATATGGTCTTTGTCCCAACCTTTACGTATTTTTAAAGTTACAGGTTTGTTTGCATTTTTTACTACTTGAACAATTATCTCTTTTGCCAAATCCAAATTGAGCAAAAGTTTGCTACCATCTCCATTTTTGACAACTTTAGGAGCTGGGCATCCCATATTAATATCTACTATATCGGCTATTTCTGAAATAACTTTGGCAGCTTGCCCCATAATTTCTGGCTCACTGCCAAAAATCTGCATCGAAATTGGTCTTTTTTCTCCTGTGCAATTTAGCATTTTAAAGGTCTTCTCGTCTTTGTATGTAATTGCCTTACTACTGACCATTTCATTGCAAACCAGACCTAGATTTCCATACTTTTTGCAAATGATACGAAATGGCAGGTCGGTTACACCTGCCATTGGCGCTAATATTAAATTATTTTCTAACTCTACATTTCCTATTTTCAATTTTTTGATATACATTTTATTTCCTTATTTTAGAATTTTCTTGTTTGTTTTTTGTTGGTTTTTTACAAAGTTCTTGTGGGTATTCCTATTTTTACAACCAAAACCTCCTCGTGCGCTTATCGCGCGGGAAAATAACAGATTTTATATTGTAATATGGCAAACCAATGTCCCACCGACTGAGGTGCAGGGTTCAAAGGGACAGCGTCCCTTGCAGGAATTCTTAAAGGACAGAGTCCGTTAAGACATACATCGTAATTTACAGATACGATTTTTGGCGTCTACTACTTATATTCAATAACAACCCAATACAAATAAAATTAGTAACCAAAGAACTTCCCCCATAACTAACAAATGGCAATGGAATTCCTGTAATCGGTAATAGACCAATTGTCATACCAATGTTTTCTAGCATATGAAAAAAGAAAATTCCACCAATCCCAATCGCAATATAGGAACCAATATTGTCTTTCGCTGTTTTAGCAATATATACAATTTTCGTGATTAAAACCACATACAGCACCAAAATCGCCGCAGTTGCAATAAACCCAAATTCTTCTCCAATCACTGAAAAAATAAAGTCTGTTGTTTTGGGATGCAAAAATCCAAGCTGTGTTTGATTTCCTTGAAAAATCCCCATTCCCACCAGTTGACCTGCACCAATTGCCAATTTGGATTGAATGATATTATAACCATCTCCTCTTGGGTCAGATTCTGGATTGAGAAACACCTCAATTCTCTTTAAGGCATGTTGTGGCAATTTGTTATACACAACTGGCACCAAAATCGCCATCAAAATAATTGTAAAAATAATATATTTTTTGTCAATACCAGAAATAAACAAAATGAACACCATTGCAAAAATATATGCCATTGCGGTTCCGTAATCTGGTTGTTTAATTATTAATAAAATCGGAATTGCCATAAAAATAAGTGCTGTTGAAAGTTTCCAAAAACGGTTGATTTCTCTTCTGCCTCTGATTTGCAATTTGCTAATTAAAAATGAAATAAACAAAACAACCACAACTTTAGCAAGTTCAGAAGGCTGAATGCCAACATCACCAATTTGAAACCAGCTTGTTGCACCATTAATGGGCTTGGTAAACAATACACCAATTAGGAGCCCAATCATAATGATATAAATCACTGTTGAAAATCGCGCAATAACATTATAATCAAATACATACGCCAAAAACAAAAATGGCATACTAATTAAAAACCATTGAATTTGCTTTTTGAATTCTCCATATTCGGTACTTTGTGTAGCAGAAAATAAAGCAACTGCTCCAATTGTAAATAATAATAAACTAACAATTAAAACCGTCCATTCTGTATTTTTCAATAATTTTTTCACTTAATTCATTTCCCCTTGCTTACTTTTTTTATATCCTCTTCTTCGGCTGCTTTTAATAAATCATCAAAAGTAACATCATCATCCGTTTCCTCTTCTTCATCAAAAACATTTTCCACAATTTTATGCTCAACTTGGGATTTTTTTTCTTTCTTTTTGGTTTTCGATTTTGTCTTTGTTTTTTTCTCCTTTTTTTCTTCCTCTTCTACTTCTTGCTTTTCTTCTATTCCATCAATCATTTCACTGATGGTTTCTTCTACTTTTTCTTTTTTGGCTTCTTCTTCTTTTACTTCTTCTAACTTTTTCTCGAAATCGACACCTTCAAATTCTTTGACTTTTTCGGCTTTCATGTCATTTTTAATATTCAAAATTGGAATATTGGCATATAAGGCTGGAGCACCATTTGTGCCATCATCGTTTTGTTTATTGGTAAGTCTTACATCAATCGAACCTTCATCGACTATAATATATTTTTTGATAACATCAATGATTTCCTGTTTCATGAGTTCCAAAAAGTCTACTGAAACATTAGCTCTGTCTTGCATTAAAACGAGATGTAGTCTTTCTTTTGCATCATCTTTTGAACCAAGTTCTTTATTTTCAGGTTTTACCATTCTCTTAAAAAAGTTTCCTATACTTTCAAACATTTTCTTCCTCCCAAATTTCTTGTGCCTTTCTTGTGCGCTACTTGTGTGTTTCTTATGCGCGCCCAAATAAACGTTTTAGTTTCGCAAAAAAACCTCTTTCTTCTCCCGGAATTGTCACTTCTATGTTTTCTCCTAATAAACGTCTTGATATTTCAATATAGGCTTTTCCTGAAGGAGCTCTTTTATTAGACACAACTGGTTCTCCTTTATTCGTTTGTGTGATAATATTTTCATCATCTGGCACAACGCCAACTAAATCAATTGACAGCAAATCTACAATATCATCTACATCCATCATTTCGCCTTTTCTGACCATAGAGGTACGAAGCCTGTTAACAATTAATTCTGGATTTTTGATATCAGAAGATTCCAATAAACCAATAATTCGATCTGCATCTCGAATGGCTGAAATTTCTGCTGTTGTCACAACTAATGCTCGATTAGCCCCTGCAATGGCATTTTTGAAACCTTGCTCAATGCCTGCTGGACAATCGATTAATATGTAATCAAAATCTTGTTTTAAGTGATTGATTAAATCTATCATTTGCGCTTCGTTTATCGCATTTTTATCTTTTGTTTGTGCCGCTGGAAGTAAGAAAAGCTCTTGAAATCTTTTATCTTTGATTAATGCTTGTCTTAATTTGCATTTTCCTTCAATAACATCAACTAAATCGTAAACAATTCTATTTTCTAAGCCCATGACAACATCTAAATTTCTAAGTCCAATATCTGTATCAATTAAAGCTACTTTTTTACCTGCCATAGCAAGTGCTGAACCTAAATTCGCTGTTGTTGTTGTTTTACCAACTCCACCTTTTCCAGATGTTATAACAATAACTTCTCCCATTATTTTCCTCCTTAAAACTTGAAAACGCTTTTTATTTTTTGCTCTTAATATCTTATCTGTTTTTGAGCAAAAAGTCAATGAATTTTTTACAATTTTGTAATATTTTTGTAACATTTTTGTAATATGAAGAAAAATGCAAAAGACACACTTTTTTTCAAAAGTATGCCTTTTGCTGTGCCTCAAATTAATTTAGGCAATTCGTCAGTTTTTGATAAGAAAAAATTTCATCTTCTAATCGCTTTTAACCACCTGTCTCTCATCTTTCTTCTTTCCTGTTCCTGCTGCATCGTAAGTTTCTGATTTCTAAATTCCAAAATTTCTCTTTGTTTTTCCTGTTCAGACTTCGCCTTTCTATATTGCTTGTAAAGCTGTACAACATCCATATTTTTCTTTGAAATCTGAACCGTAACCCCATCTAATTCAAGATGAATTTCTTTGAGAAACTGCTGTGTTCTAAAAAAACGTTGAAAATTTTCTTCTACATTTGAACCTAAATAATAGCATCCTGCTACCATTCTCAAATAGATTTTGAAATTTTGGGCTTTTTCTTCTTCCAGAAAAACAGCATCTGCAATCTCTCCTTCAAACTTTTTTACTTTTAGTAATTTTTTGGTTGGAGACTGAAACAGAATAAAAGTCCAGCTTTTATCTTTTTCTCCCTCTATTGCTGTTAATGCCATTGTTGCTTTCATATATTGTCTCCTTTCTTTTTGCTGATACTGACACTATTTTTGTAATACTTTATTTATATCACATTTAACATAAAATGTCAAATTGTGAAACTTGCAAAAATTGAAAATATGTGTTATAATGCTATGGTTACCATAATTTTAATTAACGTTTATATTAAATGTTAATCATTACGCACTAAGAAAGAAGGGAAAATATGTTAAAGTTAGGAACAGAAGCTATTGAAAAAGGTATTCGGATCACTCTACGAGAAAAATGGCATGACAAATTACTGTCATTCTCTAAAAACAAAAAATATCCATATGACTATACTTTAATGGATGTTGTCAAACAAAACAAAGAGACTTATTATATTTGCATCTGCGAAAATGATAAGAAAAAATGCCGTATTGCAATGACAGATTTCGTAATTCGATATTTGCTTGCAAAAGAGGTTCCAGATTCGAATATGGGATTAGGTTTCAAAGAATACCTGCCTCTGGAAGATACTCATTTGTTAGTTACCAATATGAGAAACCCTAGTTCAGTAGTACCAGCTATTTTGAGATTAGAATGTGAATTGGTTGAAATTGCAGACGAAAGCTACATTGTACTAGATTTTAAACTGGACTTTACAAATGGAAAAGGTTTTACTGGCATTCGATATTATGCAGAGGGAAGCAGAAAGTCTACTTGGAAATTCGTTTTCAACAATGACGAATCCTACATGAGTGAGTATGAAATGCAATTTCGAGATACTATTATCCATAAGGAATATGTCAAGAAAAGTGCAGAAAAACTGGCACGATATTTGGAAAAACAAGGTGCTATCAATCATGCTGAACTTTTACGCCAAAGAGCAATTGTCCATGACGATTCAAAAATGAGTTGCGAAGATGAGCTCCATGCTTTGGCAAGAATTATTATGGATAAATCCACATTAAAGGATCCGACTAAGCAACTTTCTCAAATCAAAAAAGATGCAATTGAGTTACACTGGAAACACAACTCGCATCATCCAGAACATTTTAAAACTCCAGAAGATATGGAACGGATTGATGTTATGGAAATGTGCTGCGACTGGCATGCAAGATCCACGCAGTACAAAACAAATTTGATGGAATTTATGAAAACACAAAATGAAATCAGATTTCACTTTCCTTCTTGGATGTTTCATGAAATTGAGCATTACTGCGAAGTTCTTTTAGCCGATGTTTAGAAATATTTTTCAATGAAATAAGTGTAAAACTGCCCTGTTGCTTAGCAGGGCAGTTTTCTTAAAAAAATTTGTCAAAACATATTGTTCAAATTTTGATTATATGATATGATAAGTGATATTAATACAAAGGAGAATTTTATCTATGGAAACAAAAGAAACGAGTTATAAAAAACTTTTCAATTTAACGACCGTTAAATTTTTGTCTTACACAATTCTGATTGGATTTATTTTAATGCTTATCACGATTTGGGTCAATTATGGCTTAGATATTGCCAACCTTAACAGCTTACCATTGTCCATTGCTCTATCCTTAATGTGTGGTATCTTCATTTTTTATCTATTACGTTTTATTTGCAAAAGTAGCACGATTGAGGCTTTTAGAAAAGATAAACTGAGTGTAGAAAATTCAAAATTTTTCCTAAAATATATGAATTTATTTTATATTATTTGCGTTATTTTTTCAATTGTTGTTTGTTTGGGATATTTATTGGTTGATAATTATATCTTTATCAATGCTAGTAATCATTTTCCAGAACTTGCAAGTGCCATTTTAGATGAGTATAACAATACATTCATCCCAAAACTTTGGACCACAATTATTATGGAAATTTCGCTTGTGGTTTCATTTTTCTCATTAATTCCTTACCAAGAAAAAGTTTTTGAAAAATGTAACCAATAAATTTTGAGGGCTGTAAAAAAAACAAAATTTTTTTACAGCCTTTTTTAAACAATGACTTTTGCTAAAATGCCAAGCGTAATTCCTAAAATATTGCCAAAGGAAGAAAATCTGCCTTTGTATATTTTATTGGATTCTGGTAGTAATTCGCAAGAAACAATATACAACATTGCTCCTGCAGCAAATGCCAATGAAAATCCAATTAACTCTTTTGAAATATTGCCAATAATCGCTCCACAAAAGGCTCCCATGCCAGTTGTCACACCCGATAATGCTGTCAGCACAATTGCTTTGAATTTTCCATAGCCGCTGTTGTTAATTGGAAGTGCAATGGATATTCCTTCTGGTACATTCTAAATTAGACAGTGCCATTTTTTACCCTATTCAATTTTCTAAAATTAAATACAACATCCACTTGTTTATCTTGGTGAATTAAAATTTTATGGACAATCACTCTCATTAATTCTGAGTTTGGTTTTTCCAAATTCAAAAAATTCTGTATAATTTTTTCCAACTCTTTATCATTGTCCTCTTCTGCATTCAACCTTTCTCGATTTAACTCTTCGTATAACTCATTTTTCTCTTCAATTTCCCTCTTTAATTTGTTTGATAAACGCTGATACATTTCTTCGCTTATTTTATTATCTAGCTTATCCATATACATTTTGTCAAATTTGTCGTGAATTAATCCTACTTCTATTTCCAATTTTTTTAACATTTTGTCATAATCATACGTTGTTTTATTTGCCTGATAATTTAATTCAATTTTTTTACTGTCGATATCTTGAAACAGATTTTTTATTGTCTGCAAAACGGATTCTTCTAATTTCAAATAATTAAATCCGTGAGAAGTACAAAGTCCCAAACTGGAATTCCTGCGATAATTGTTGCAAATCATGTATGGCGTGTTTTTACTTGTGCCTCTATTTTGATTACGAAAGCCAATCGTATGATTGCATTCATAGCAAAATAATAAGCCATCTAATAAAAAATCATGTTTTTTCTCATTTCTCCCATAACTTTGAACAATGACCATTTTTTGGATATTATCAAATGTTTTCTTATCGATAATTGCCTCATGCGTATTTTCCACAATTCGCCATTCTTCTTTGGGATTTGGTCTTAATTTTCGATTTTTATAACTAATTCTGCTATATTTATTTTGTATGGTATTTCCTATGTAAACTTCATTTTTCAGAATATTTTTAATGGATTTATTTTCCCAAAATGTGGCTTGACTGCTTCTTAATTGTTTCAAAGTTGGAATTTCATTATCATTCAAATATTTTTTGATGTCACATAGTCGATTGCCTGCTATCGCCATGTCAAAAATTTTTCTGACAATTTTGGCTTCGTCTTCTTGTACAATTAAATGATTTTTGTCTTCTGGATCTCTCCTATAACCTAGAGGAACCGTTCCGCCTAGCCATTTTCCTTGTGTTTGCATGGTGGCAAAAGCAGATTTTATTTTTTTAGATAAATCTTTAGAATACATATCATTCAAAATCGCCTTAAATGGCGCAATATCGTTGTTACCATTATTGTGTGCAAAAGTATCGACACCATCATTGACCGACACATATCTTACCTTTTTCTCTGGAAACCATTTTTCAACATATTCGCCAGTTTCAATATAATCACGTCCTAGACGAGATAAATCCTTTGTGATGACCATATTTACTCTGCCGAAGTTCAATATCTTTTATCATTCGCCTAAAATCTGGACGATTAAAATTGGTGCCTGTGTAGCCTGGATCAACATATGTGTCAATTAATTCATAATCGGAACCCAATTTTCCTACATAATCCAATAGCAAAGCTTTTTGATTGGTAATACTCTCACTTTCGTCAATCCTGCGATCTTCGTCTTCTTTTGACAATCGTATATAAATCGCTATCTTGTATTTCGCTTTTCTCATTATTGCTTCAAGCATTATACCTCCCTTCTATGCCTGAAAAAATAATTTGAATTTATAGTGATTATAACATTGTTCATATACAATTACAATATTACAACTACAAATTCAAATTTTTATATTACTATTGGATTCTCTCTTTACTCTTTAATTTGCTGATTAAATAATTTGCTAATAATTTTTCTATTTCTTCGCCATCTTTCTGGAATAGTAAATTCATTTTAAAATTTTCCATACCTACATGCCTCCTTAATAGCAATTGTATTTTCAATTGACATTTTTATGACAGCTTAAAGGGCTTTTAAGCTAATCATTTTTTAAGAAGGGCATCCTGGAAAGCACTATTTTCCTATTTTCTACCGTTACTTGGTTATTTTTTTGTCGACACTTTTTGGGTGCAACAAAACTATTAGAACCTTATGTAAATTCTAACTTTTTCATATTTTTAATAAAAATCATAATACTGTCTCCTTTCATTTTTGATAGGGCAAATCAGGAAACACTACAGTATTCTTAAAAACACAAAATCAACTCCTTCAATGATTTTACAATTGCTTTTAAGAATTTAATATAACTATATTTTATAACATTTTTTTCTCATTTTCAATAAACACGCCAAAAAAATTTTTTTCATTGATTTTTAGGCATTTGTTGGCATTTTCTATAGCCAACTTTTTCTTTTTTGTATTAAAATTTATCAATTAAGGCATTTAGCATAAAATATGCTAAACGCCCTTCAAAATTATATTATTTTGAATTGTCAATAGTTTTCTCGGCATAAAGAAGTTACGCCAAAGAAGTATAGTCAAATTTATTCCAATTTCCTATTGACAATTTTGTAATACTACAATTGATTAAGATATTGGCTCTTGTATTAAATCATCTAATTTTACATCTAACGCAACTGATATTCTATAAAATGTATCAACAGAAAAATTGTATGCTGTTTTTTCACTTTCAATTTGTCTAATAAAATCATGTGACAAATTCACTAATTCAGCAAGTTGTGCTGATGTCATATTTCTCGCCTTTCTATATTTTTTTATATTCTTTCTAATCACATCATAAATATTATTATTAAACTTTAATTCTTCCACTGTTAACCACCACCTAACAATAGTTTACTGAAATAATTCAAAAATGTATGTTAGGTAATTCCTCACTTTCGGAATTATTTGTAATAAAAATAAAGAAGTAAAATCATATTTTGATTCTGCTTCTCATTATGTATGTATTTTAATTAAAAATCTTTTTCTTTTGACATTTCAGTTACTGTTATTAAATTGTTATTTTCATCTTTAAATAACAACTTAAAATTACAAATGTTTGCAATTTTTAATATTGTATCAAAATCTGCTTGACTATTTTCTCTTTCATAACTTGATATCGTCGTATCTGCCAAATTTAATTTTTCACCTAATTCTTTTTGAGATAATCCTGCAGTTAATCTCATATTTTTCAAAATCATACCTATCATTCTGCTACACCTCATTGGTATTATCGCAAAAAATAAAAATTTAATCATAGAATCGCAAGATATTTGCGAATATTTTTAATAAATGTTATAATATACCTAACAAAAATAAAACTATATTATTGTAAAGGAGTTAATAATATGATAAAAATTAGTGACGCAGAGTTAGAAGTTATGAAAATAATTTGGAAAGAAAAAGCAGTGAAAAGCAAAAAAATTATAGAACAAGTAAAAGATTTTAATTGGAATCACAATACAGTAAGAACGCTAATTAATCGATTAATCCAGAAAAAAGCAGTTGGTATTTCAGAAAAGAACGGAAAAGAATACACATTTGTTCCCTTAATTGATGCAGAAACGTACAAATTGGAAGCCACAAAAAAATTTCTTGGAACATTTTTTCATGGTTCAGCTTTGGAATTTTTAAAATTTCTAATAGATTATGATAAAAAATATTATGAAGAAATATGTGATTTTTTGAAACATTATGAGGATTCGGATGAATAAAGACACAAGATTAATGTCTTGTGTCTTTCCTTGCGATATTGCTAAAATTAAAAAGAGTGTACTACTTTTTTAATTCTTTATTCTATTATTTGTTTAATAAACTATTGATATCTTCAAATAAATTTTCAAATCTATTCAAAGTTTCATCTGAAAAATAATTTTTGTCTACACAAAGTGAAGTTAAGTATCTAGAAGGTCTATAATGATTAAATCTTGTTTTGCTAATAATTTTATTTATTTGTGGAATTATTGCTTTTGTATTATCAATATCAGTACTATTTATTTGATTAAATTCTTTAGCAAACTCTTCATTAAATAATTTCAAATATTCCTCTATTTCAAACATATCTTCAATATCTGCAATACTAAGTCTATCAATATACTGATCGAAAAACTTAACTTGATTTTCTTTAATTATCTTGTCTTTTATTAAATCTTCTAATCTTTTCTTTCCCTTTTGATCTGTAAATGTATCTAATAAGCATACCATATTTAATTTATTTCCTCGTAATAACGAAATAAAAGTTGCCACCTTATCTAATCCACCTACTGGTACAATTGTAATATCATCACTTAGTCCAACTCTACCATTCAAATTTAAAATTCCAGATACAACTGTTAAGTACATTAAATCTGCAACACCTTCTACAAGTAAATTCTTATCGGATATATACAAATTTTGGGCCAAATTATATCCTAATGCTGCTTGCAAAGGAAATAATGTCCCTTGATCTTTTTCTTCTAAGGCATTAGATATTACACTTCCAACTTTAGAATTATTTGAATCATAAACTGTTCTCACTTCATCTAATTTATCTGATTCTATCATAAAAGGTGAGTGTGTAGTATATATAACTTGATATTTTTGTAATAGTTCTTTATCAATATACTCTAACAAATCAGATTGAGCTTCTGCATGCAAATTTAACCCTGGTTCGTCTAAAAGTATTATCAAATTTTCTTTTTCTTGAACTTTGCTAAACCAAACCAAAAATGAAAAGAACCATATAAAACCTTTACTTCTATTTTTCAGTGGTAATGTTACTCTATGTTTTGTATTTCTAATTCTTATTTGTAAAAATTTTTCTGATATTCCATTTGAAGTATTCTCTTTTGTCTGGATTTCAAATTTTATTTCTAAATTCTGATTAGTATTCCAGTATTCAAGTAATTTATCAGTTATATTATTTGAGGTTGCTTCTAATTCTGCAATAAAATCTTCATAATCATCGGAATTCATAACTTTAGAAATATCGATATTTGATAATTCAAAAAGTGCTTTAGTAATATCTTGCTGTTCTTTAGAAAATGTATCATCTACCTGTCCATCAGCAAATTTATTTAAATTAATAGCTCCAGGTAAAGTGTAATATTCATCAAAATACAAAAATTGTGGAAGATTTGGTTTAATATATTGTCTAGCAATATATCCTGTTACTACATCATTAAAAGACGAAAAAGATTTGTCAATATATTTTTCTTTCAATTCATTATATACTACTTGCTGTTCTTCATTTTCTTTTAACTTATCTGCCAATTCTTTTATCGAATTACATTGTAATAGACTCTCTTTTAAAGTTTTTTCTAATGTATATTTTTGCAAAAAATTTTCAATAAATTTTTTGCAATTAGCTGATATAGTATATGTCATTCCATTATTATATGTTTTTGCAATTTTTACAGTTTTATTAGTATAAACATTTTTACCAATATCATCTGAAATTTGTTTTAGCAATTCATCAGATATTTCAAAAGTACAACTTATAACTGGAAAATCATCATCTGGATACTCTTGTTGATATTTTTTTAACAAGCCTCTTGGATAATCATTAGTACTATTAAAATTAAAGGAATCATCATCAGAGTCAAAGTAATTAAATTTTGCCATTGCTTCCAATAAAGCTGTTTTTCCTGATTCATTCTTTCCTACTACTCGAGTTACTCCATCTTCAATATCTATTTCTTGCTCTTCTAAAAAACTTTTATATTTGTTAATTTCAACTTTTTTTAATTTTATCATTTTTTACATTTCTCCCTTCAAATTCTTATTTAATTTTTCATACATCTTCATTAGTACATTAGATTCGGTCATTTTTGCAATTACATCAACATTTTTCCAAAATTTAGCAACTGTTTTGCTTTTTATTTTTGTTCTTTATCAGTCGTGCTTATTGTTCTTCCCCTCAATTCCTTTTTCGCCTTATCTTCCAATACCTTATTATCATCTAAATATTCATAACTCAATGCATTCTTCCTTGTAACTACGGTTTCTCCCAACTCCTTTTCCAAATCATCACGTGTATTCTTAGCAATTTTTCCTCCACGTTTTGCAATCTCTTTATTTTCTTTTAATCCATAAGGTTTGTGCTTTTTTACAAGTTCTCTTGTTGCAATTTCGCCTAAATCGGTTAATGTTACTTCTATATCTGTCATATTATCTCTCAAAGATTCCTTCCTAATTCCTTTATATTCTTTATATTGCGAAGCTTTCATTCCAGACCATTCCTGATAAATTTCATTGGTAAGTATTCCATATTCATAATCTTTTGTGATACCATTTTCTTTCCACACATCTGTTAATTTACGTCTATCAACAATACCTGTCAATCTCTGCTTAATCCATTTATCATCATATCCACGACTTCTATAATAGTCAACTGCACGATTTACAGCAAGTTCTGGATCAAATACTTCATCTATTCTTTCTTTTCCCATTTGAGCCATCCAAAGTTTAAATGGCTCTGCTTTTGGACTTGGCACAGACTCTATTAATCGTAAAATTCCTTTTGTATCTAATGTATCTGTACTATAAAATTTTCCATCTTTTGATTTTAATTTCAGTTGTCGACATTTTGTCGATAACTCACTTTTTTCTTCTTCTTTCATTCTTTTCTTTAATCTATACCAATAATCTTTTGAATCACTACTCTCTGTTAAAGCTCCAATTACATCAACTACACTAAAATAATATTCTTCTTTTTCAGCATCCCACATGCTTCTTATTTCTTTTCCCTCAAAAAGATTTGATATTGTTTCTAATTTATCATTTTCCATTTAGGCATCATTCCCTTTATAAACTTATTATTATACATACATTATATCAGGAATATACATCTTTTTCAACTAAATTTGTATTTTTTAATACATATTAATATCAACAATAAACCTTATCAAATCAATTTCCTCACACTGCTCAAAAAATAACTTATATAAAACATCTCAAATCTTACTTAAAAATTTACCACTAAATTGTCCTTGGCAAGGATGCGCTAGCTTTCGCTATCGCCTCCTTACCTCCACACGCTAAAGTAGCACTCAAAAATCTCAAAACACTTGGTAATCTAACATTTGTTCATTTCTCTACCTGTCGCAAAAATTTAAAAATCAAATCACTAAATTGCGACACTTTTATGTACTGTAAATTATTGTTTTTACAAAAAATTAAAAACCGTCAGTCAGTCGTTTTACTTATAGATAGTCTAAGTATATATCCTAATTTAGATCGGAAGAGCGTCGTGTAGGGAAAGAGTGTAGGTTATAGTGT
>CAMSEX010000020.1 GCA_947057875.1 uncultured Clostridium sp. | reverse complement strand
ATATCGTCTCCTGGATTATATTCTGGTTGGGTTGTATCAATATGTGGGTTTCTTAAAAATGGATCATCTAGTGTACAGTCTACTGCATACCAAACTTTTTCTCCTGTTCTAGCTACTGTCGATTTTTCAATTTCAACATAGTTCCACATATGAGGAACTGCTGCTGAACCTTCACTTTGATGAGTTCCTTGTACAAGAATATTATTCACTCCAACTTTATCTAAAATTGTTTTGAATGCTCTTGCATATCCTTCACATACTGCTTCTTTTTCTACAAGCGCTCCATAAGGTGTCGAAATAAATCCTTCATTTCCTTCCTTACAATCACTTTCTAATCTATAACCTGTACGATTAATAATTTCATTATGAACTAATTTAACTTGTTCTACTGTTTTATTTTGATTTGCTTCTACTTTTACATTTTCAGCTTTTGCAGCAATTTCATTAACAACATTATCAAATTCTACAATCGCTTGTTCTACTTGTTGTGCACTCATAAAACCATCTGTGTAATAATTAGCAAATCTTCCAGAACCGATGTAAGCATGATATTCACCACTTGCACCTTTTGTTATTCTGATACTAACTTTTTGGAAATTAACATAGAAAATCTCCGGATAGTCTGCATAAAAAGCATATCTTGCAGCATCCATCGCTGAAGTCAATGTGTTATTCCCTTTTTCATATTCTTTCACTTCATCTTCTGTAAAAATACCATTTTGTACAAGGTCATAACCTTGTGTTCCCGTTTTAAACATACCATCTATGTACATTTTATACATTGCTTGGTATATTTTTTTAGCTTCTGTCCCAAGTTGAGCATAATGGAAATTAGTTTCCATTTCACTTTCTGCTGCATACACAATATTATTTAGGCTAACCCAACTAACTTGTGCCAACAAAAGTGTTGTAAGTAAAAAAATAGCAATTAATTTTTTTAACTTCATAATTTAACTCTCCTTTTATTATATTTTTATCTGTTTGTAATTAGAAAATTACTAACTATATAGATAATTTTATTATACTACAAAAAGGGATATTTGTCAATAGTTTCCACTGCAAATCATGTCTTTTTTGAAAGCCCTAAAAAGCTTAATTGGTAAGACTTTTCCGCTTTTATTTTAAAACAATTCACAACTTTATTTAATTTTACATAATGTATTACTAGGAGGGATAAACATGATAGAAAATAAGCAAGGATTTTTTCCAAAAAATGCAATGTTTGGGCATGCTTATGTCATGAATCAAACATTAAATAACACTTTTTCTTCTGAAGAAGCATTAAAAAAAGGTACTATTTTTCCTGAATTATTTAGTCCCTATTCTCCTGGTGATTCTATGCGAGAAATCGAATTTTTAAAGAATTATGGAAAAGGAGGATTTAAGTTATAATGGAAAATCTTCAAAATGAAAGCAGAGAAAAGTTATTAAGAAAAATTATGGAATATAAATTTTATGTGAATGATTTAACTTTGTACTTGGATACCCATCCAAATGATAAAAAAGCACTTGGTATGCACAATGATTATGTCCAAAAATTAGAAGAAGTAACAAAAGAATTTGAGAAAATGTATGGTCCTCTAACTGTGGAAACAGTTATGGAGAGCTGGGAATGGGCTCAAAATTTATGGCCATGGCAAAGGGGGTTTAACAGATAATGTGGAATTATAGTAGAAATTTACAATATCCAATCAATATAAAAAATAGAAATCCAGAAATGGCTAAAGTAATTATTAGTCAGTATGGAGGTCCAGACGGAGAGTTGGCAGCCTCTTTAAGATATTTGTCACAACGTTTTGGCATGCCTGACCAAAATTCAAAAGCTATTTTGAATGATATTGGAACCGAAGAATTAGCCCATTTAGAAATGGTTGGAACTTTGGTTCATCAATTAACAGAGGGCGCATCTATGGAAGAAATTGAAAAAGGCGGCTTATCTGCTTATTATACCGACCATGGTTTAGGTGTATATCCACAAGCAGCTAGCGGTTTTCCTTTTAGTGCTGCTGTGCTCGCTGTAAAAGGTGACCCTGTTGCAGATTTAACAGAAGATTTAGCAGCTGAACAAAAAGCTCGTGCTACCTATGAAAAATTAATTGATTTGTGCCGTGACGACCCAGACGTTGTCAATGTTTTGCGCTATTTACGCGAAAGAGAAGTCGTTCATTTCCAAAGATTTGGCGAAGCTTTAAATGGCGTTCAAGAAAAATTAGCCCAAAAAAGATTTTATATGAACAATGTAGATAAAGCATTAGAACAAAAAAATGAAAATATTATAAAACACAATTTGAGTCATAGTAATTATGGAATGAATTGGGAAAATTGTAAAAATTAACGATAAAAGTGCTGTAAAAAATTCTTTTACAGCACTTAATATTTTACACATACGATTGTAACAATTCCATACTTCCTAATAGTTCATATTTTTTGGCATTAGCTGGAACCAAAAAACTATCCCCTTTTTTGATTTCATATTGCTTATTTGCAAGCTTTAATGCTCCTTCTCCTTCAATCACATTAAAGGCAATAAAACTCTCTCCTGAGATTTCCTCTTCCAATCTATCTTGCACATTAAGTTTATTGGTTGTAAAAAATTCTGATTCGGCAACATTTACTTTTGTACAATTATTTTCAATTTTTTTAAGCTGCGGAGTTTTGTCTGTACAAATCACATCCAGTGCCTTTTGAACATGTAATTCTCTTGGCTTTCCGTCTTTTCCTACTCTTCCCCAATCATACACACGATAGGTCACATTACTATTTTGTTGCACTTCTGCAACTAGCGTTTTTCCAAGCAATGCATGAATGGTTCCTGAAGGAATGTAAATGGCGTCTCCTTTTTCTACATCAACATAATTCAAACATTCTGCAATTTTTTCAGAATTCATACACTCTTTTAGTTTCTCTTTAGTTACCCCTTGCTTCACTCCACAAATAATTTGCGCACCTGGCTCGCAATCTAAAATATACCACATTTCTGTTTTTCCTAAAGAATTTTCATGTTTCATAGCATATTCATTGTCTGGATGTACTTGCACAGATAAACTTTTATTAGCATCTATGAATTTAATCAACAATGGAAACTGCGCTAAATCAACACATTTGGTTCCAAAAATTGCTTTTCGTAAATTCTGATTAGCAAAAACTTGTGTTAATGTTTGCCCCTTAAATTCTCCATTTTTAACAAGTGTTTCTCCATTTTCATTGGTGGAAACTTCCCAGCTCTCCGCTGTACACTCCTCATTTTGAACTTTTTTTCCAAAAATATTCTTCAATTTTTGACCACCCCAAATATAATCTTTAAATACTGGTTCTAAAAAAATTGGCTCACCATTCATAACATTTCCTCCTTTTTATTTTTTCCTGATATACTATATTGTTGCAATTTTTCCATTAATTCTTTAAATATTTCATCCTTTTCAAATTTAGGTTTATCAAACTCTAGCCATAAATCACTAGCATTGTTAGCTTTTCTATTAATTTCTTCTGCTCTATTGCCCATATATTTCAAATCTTCTTTTACTTTGTCAAAATCCATAACGCCTTCTAAGTCATAAATTTTAGCTTGAAAATCACATTCTATTTTATCAATCAAATAGCAAAAAACAGCTTCTCTTGTTTCCTGCCTATTAAATTCATTTAATAATTCTTCTATTTCCTTTTGTTTCAATAATCCTTCTGTAACTTTATGGACACAAACTTTTCCCTTTTCTATTTTTTCTTCATGAGTAATATTAGAACGTATTGTATAATCTGGCATTAATATTTCTTCTAGCTCATGCAGTGTTAGCATTTTTAATATTTTATACATATCTAAACTTAAATGATATTCGCTATCTATTCCAATTGCTAGTATTAATGTTCCAAATATGTGCTCTGCCACACTTTCTAACCTTTCTTTTTCAATTCCTATTTCAATCCAACCTGTTCTAATTTTGTATTTTAATTGATTAGCATACATATAAAAATTGATTACATCAGATACCATATATTTCTCCCTATTTCCTTTTGTTTCCAAAACAGTTATATTTCTGAATATTTACGAAATCCTTAATCATTGCTTATTTCAATTTTTCCTTATCTTTCTGAATTTGTTTTGCGTATCTATCTTCCTCGCTAAAAACACATCCGGCAATACTTCTGCATATACAAACCAAGTTCCCTTGCTTTTGTCTGTCCTTCCCTGAAACCTACTCGAAAATCACGATACAAAAACTCTACCCCATACTTTTCCGCCATTTGCTCACATACTTTTTTCAACTTCTCATGCTTTTGGTAGGGGCTCACAAAAAGTGTGCTCGTAAAAGCGTCATATCCATTTTCTTTGGCATATTTTGCTGTTTCTTCCAAACGCACTGGATAGCAATAATTACTACAACGATTTTCCAAATCTCCAATCACTTCTTGGCAAAAATTTCGCAAACCATAATTTTCATTCACAACCAATTCCAAATTTACCATTTGCGCATATTCCATTAATGTGTCTCTTCTTGTTTTGTATTCTATGTATGGATGAATATTCGGATTAAACCAATACAAAGTTGGTTCTATTTTCTCAGCTCTCAAGCTATCAATACAGTATACGCTACATGGCGCACAACAAGTATGCATTAACAATTTCATCTTTTAACCTCTTATATAAACAATTTTATCTTTCTTATTTTGGAGCATACAAACTAAAGTTCCAGCTAAGAATATCACAAAAAATGGCACCCCATAAATATAATATTCTGAATACGCCAAAAATACCATATCTGCAACCAAAGTCAAAATTTGCATTTGCACAATCAATTTGATATTTTTGCTATTTTGCCAAAACATAAATGGCGTAAGCCACATAAAATACCATGGCTGAAAATTGGAAATCAGCAACCATAAAAAAGCAAACATAAACCAATATAAATTCTTCATTTCTCTGCTAAATTTAATTTCTGCCTGAAAAAGTAATTTCACTGACTTGTAAATATACACTACTGTAAAAATAACTAACACTACATCCGCTAATAATTTATGTAAATTTTCTGGGTTGGAAAAATATTGCATGATAAAAAAATAAATTCCTTTCGTTACTTTGCCTCGTTGCGTATTCATTCCCATAAATACTTGTAAATCTCGTATATACAACAAATATGGAAGTGCCACAAAAACAGCATATAGCAAACCATATTGGATACATTTAAAAAATCTTTTGGTCACTTTTTCCTCTTGATAAAAGTAAATTACAAATAATGGCAACAGCAATATGGCAAAATACTTAATATCTGTCGCCAACGCCAAGCAAAATATGCTAAGCACTAAATTTTTCTTTTTCAAAAGTGCAAAAAATGCAAGCAAAATAAAACATACCACAAACATATCATTATGTACATTTCCAATTCCTTCTAGTAACACAAATGGATTTAATCCATAAAGCAAAACAAATAATTTCTTCTTATTGGTAATTTTATAAATCAAATAACAATTTAGTAAATGAACTGCCAAATTTGCCATTTTAAATAACCATAATCCAACATCAATATTACCAAAAGAAAGTCCTGCAATAGTACTACAAATCATCGTCCAAATGGGACCATATACCACCGTTGTTCCTGACCAATAATTTTGGTATCCTTTTTGCAAAACAGAATCTTGCTCTAAATTAGGTACCTCATTTTCCACATAATCTTTCATCGTCACATAATACGGATTTTGCCCATATTTCGCATTTAGCCTTCCTACTCCTAAATAGTAAAACACATCCGAACTCATAAATGGAATGACTAAAACAAAAATTGCTGAAACAATAAAAGTCAACACAAAAATTGGTTTGATGTTTTTAAAAATCTTGTTTCTATCTTTTACTAAAATGCCATAAGAAAATACAAAACCAGCTAAAATAATACCATAAATAACCGTTTGATACAAACGGCTACTCTCATCCATCAGAAACTTAAATTCGTCCTTAAAATTTAGTACTGTTTTATTTTGAAGCAAATATGTAATCGAAGGAACCGCAAAACAAATTGCAAACAGCACAATCACAAGTATATAAATTTTATTATCTTGCCTTCCAACACTTTTATTAAAAATCTTTTTCATGATATTCTACCCCCAAATGTTCATAAGCAAGCGGAGTTGCAATTCTGCCACGTGGCGTTCTTGCCAAAAAACCAATTTGCATTAAATAGGGTTCGTACACATCTTCTACTGTGTCGATTTCTTCATTAATTGTTGCTGCCAAAGTTTCCAGTCCAACTGGCTTTCCTGCATAATTTGTAATCAATGTTTGCAAAATTTTGAGGTCAATGTGGTCTAGTCCTAAATCATCAATTTCTAACTTATGCAAAGCAATTTTCGCAATTTCAAGCGTGACCTCTCCATCTCCTAAAATAGTTGCATAATCTCTCACACGCTTTAAAAGTCGATTTGCAATACGTGGCGTTCCCCTTGAGCGTTTTGCAATTTCAAGAGCTGCTTCTTTTTCAATTTCAATTTGCAAAATATCACTCGAACGTAGCACAATAGTCGTCAAATCCTCCACACAGTACAATTCTAATCTACTTACAATACCAAATCTATCACGCAGTGGTGTTGTCAGTGAACCTGCTCTTGTCGTCGCTCCTACTAATGTAAACTTTGGCAAGTCAAGGCGAATAGAACGTGCACTTGGTCCTTTTCCAATCATAATATCCAAACTAAAATCCTCTAACGCTGGATACAAAATTTCTTCTACGTTTCGATTCAAACGATGAATTTCGTCAATAAATAAAACATCATTTTCTGCCAAACTTGTCAAAATTGCAGCCAAATCCCCTGATTTTTCAATGGCTGGTCCTGACGTAATATGAATTTTTGAGTTCATTTCATTAGCGATAATATTAGAAAGTGTCGTTTTTCCTAAACCTGGAGGTCCGTATAATAAAACATGATCAAGTGTTTCTCCTCTTTTTTTAGCAGCCTCAATATAGACTTTCATATTTTCTTTAACTTTTTTTTGCCCAATATATTCGCTTAAATTTTTTGGACGCAAAGAAAATTCATTAACACTCTCTTCTTCGTCATGCAAATCTGGCAAAAGTAAATTATTTTCCTTCATCTTCTCTCCCTAATTTTATCGATCTGGTACATCTGGTTCATCATTATCTCTTGCTTCCTCTAATGCTTGTTTATAGGCATTAGACTTTTTAAAATCTGCTTGTGCTTTTCCATCTCCTGCTTGTAGTATTTTATTATCTTTACTAATTGAATCTGATATTCCTTCTATTTCCCTTCCCCAATGTTCTTTAAAAACTTCTATTTGTGAAGTAATACCAAATTCTTTAACTAATCCTAAATAATAATTAATATCTTTTTGATGTTTCACTTGCATTAATTTTCCCCAAGTTCTTGCTGAATTTATAACAGTTTCCATCTTATCAATATAATCTTTATCACCTTTTCTTACTTTTGTATAATATGCTGCCTTACTTTGAAAATCTTTATTTTTAGTTGTTCCCAAATACTCAAGTATCGTATTTACTTCATAATCTGGTGTCAAATTCAAATATTTCTCTACTAACTCAGCAGTATCTTGATCCTTTATTTTAATTATATCTTTTCCTTCACTATCTTTTTGGGTTGGCAATTGAGCACATAACATTTCTAACTTCATAATTGAATTAAAACGTATATTCCCATTTTTAATTTTCTTATATTGATCTTTATTATTGGTACTTAAAACTCTTAAATAAGTCCAATATTTTTGAAAATTCTCACCACTTATTTCTGCTTCTATTACTTCTTTTGTATGTTTTCCATATACTGTTGTATATTGTCCAGTTTCTTTATTATATCTATTTGTCATAATGATATCAGCATCTAAACCTTTGGTTAGTAATAACTTGAACTGCTCTGTTAATTTAAGATTACTTCCACATTTTTCCTGCAAATTTTCAATATTTTCTTTTACATTTCCACTAATTTGGTCTAATGTCGGATAAGGAGTTACTTCTATTTGTGGTACATTTCCTTCAGCTTTTTCCTCTTGTTCTTTTTCCATTTCCAAAAAATCCGCTAACGTCTTTCTAAAAACATCAGCAATTTCTCTTGGTTTCATATCTTTAAACTCTTGATCTATGGTAGCCAAAGCAAATATTTCTGTATCACCTTCCTGATTTAAACCAAATAACATTTTTTGCTTTTCTTCCTCTTCAATAATATAAATTGCTATTTTAGAATTTTTTATTTTTTCCTCTGTAATATTAAAATATTTTTTACTATCTTGAAGTTCACTCATTCTTTTTCCTCCGTATATCACATTTTTTTATATTTTATACTATAATTTTCAAGTTTACAATATTTTTCACTAAATTTCCATAAAATATTCCAAATTTTCCATAAATGGAAATAATTCTTTCACTCTTTTTAAGGTATATACCGCACTTTTTTGATGTGGACATTTTTCTGGCGCCTCTACCAACTCATTTTTATAACAATTTTTATCCATTTTATAAATCAAATAACGACATCCCATATATTCATAATAAAGCTGAAAACCATTATCCAAATCTTCCCAAAACATTTCAAATGTATAATCTTTTTCCATAACCACTTACCTTCCTTCATTTTAGAAAGACCATTTACCGTCCTCCTACTTTATCATTTCTTCAAAATCACCTTCACTAAGGACTGTAATTCCTAATTCTTGTGCCTTTGTCAATTTACTTCCAGCCTCTTCACCTGCTAAAACATAGTTTGTCTTTTTGGATACAGAACCAGTCACTTTTCCGCCATAATCTTCAATAATTTTTTTTGCCTCATCACGTGTATAGTTCTCCAAGCTTCCTGTCAACACAAAAATTTGTCCTGCAAATCGCTCGTCTAAAGCCTCTCCTTGCTGCGAATTTTCCATATTAACACCAGCATTTTTCAATTTTTGTACCAAATCTTGTGTTTGCTCTTGATGAAAAAATTCATATACATTTTTGGCCCTAATTTCTCCCATATCTTCTGTCAAAGTCAAACTTTCCACACTTGCCTTCATCAGATTTTCCATATTTTGATACTTTCGAGCTAGCTGTTTTGCAGCATTTGCTCCAATATTGCGAATGCCAAAACCATTAATCAAACGATAAAATTCATTGTTTTTGCTATTTTCGATACTATCCATCAAATTCTGCGCAAATTTTTTTCCATCTTTTTTTAGGCTTGCAAAATCTTCTAATTTCAAATAATACAAATCCGCAATATTAGAAATCAACTTCCTCTCCAATAAATCCTCGATAATTTCTTCGCCAAGTCCACCAATATTCATACATTCGCGTGACGCAAAATGGATGATATTGCGATGCAATTTAGCTGGGCATTCACTTCCGATGCAGCGCATCACGGCTTCTCCTTCTTCACGAACCGTTGGAGCACCACAAACTGGGCATGTCACTGGCATAGAAAACTCTCTCTCTTCCCCTGTCCTTTTTTCTACCAAAACTTTAACAACTTCTGGTATTACATCTCCCGCCTTTTGAATCAGAACTTTATCTCCAATTTTTAAACCTTTCTCCTTGATAAAATCTTCATTATGAAGCGTTGTTTTAGAAATGGTCGAACCAGCTACTTTTACTGGCTCCAATAACGCCATCGGTGTGACTGCACCAGTTCTACCTACTTGACAAATAATATCGTTTATGGTAGTTTCTTTCATTTCTGGTGGATATTTATATGCAATAGCCCATCTTGGCGTTTTACTATTCACACCCAATTTTTCACGATATGCTAAATCATCTACCTTAATAACCGCACCATCAATCCCAAACGTCAAATTTTCTCGATTTTCTCCAATTTTCTCAATTTCTTTCATTGCCTCTTCTATATTCTCACATAAAACTACAATTGGATTTGTCTGAAAACCTAATTCTTTCAATTTCTGAAGCGCTCCAAAATGCGAAGAAAACTGCAAAGTATCAGATTTTTGCACATTAAAAATGTAAATATCCAAAGGACGTGAAGCTGTAATCTTACTATCTAGTTGGCGAAGTGAACCTGCTGCTGCATTTCTGCTATTGGCAAAAAGCGCCTCTTCCATTTCTTCACGCTCTTCGTTCATTTTCTCAAACTCTGCTTTGCCAATAAAAACTTCGCCTCTGACTGTAATGTTCACTTTTTCTTTTAAAGTTTGTGGAATATTTTTAATCGTTTTCAAATTCTGCGTAATATCTTCGCCTACTAACCCATTACCACGTGTTGCACCTCTTACAAATTGCCCATCTTTATATTCAAGGCTAACAGACAAACCATCTATCTTTGTTTCTACAACATACTGCAACTCGTTTACTTCCAACAATTTTTTCACACGCTCATCAAAAGCATACAATTCTTCAAAATCAAAAATATCTTGCAAACTTTGTAGCGGAACTTCATGCTCCACTTTTTCAAATCCTTCTTTTACCGTTCCTCCTACATGTTGTGTAAGCGAATTTCGGCTCACAAATTCAGGATATTTTTTCTCCAAATCCTTTAGCTCAACCATTAACATATCATACTCAAAATCACTAATTTCAGGGTCATCCTCATCATAATATTTTTTAGCATGATAAGCTGTTAATTTGTTTAGTTCTTCAATTCTCTTTCGTGCTTGTTCCTTCGTCATAAAATAATTCCTTTCCATTTTTCAAATAATCATACCCTGAAAAAATCGTTGCCACAACTGATACTAACATCAACAAGGAAGTAATTACATTAAAAACAAAACCAAAACTTGTATAAGAAAATCCTTGCCATAAAAACTCACCAAAACCATGTACATCAATAAATGCAAAAACAATCGCTACCATTTGCGTAACTGTTTTTAATTTTCCCCAAAAAGATGCTGCTACTACTTGCCCACCTTTTTCTACTGCTACCAATCGATAACCTGACACCAAAAATTCTCTTGTCAAAATAATAGCTGGTACCCAAGCTGGCAATTTCCCAAACTCTACTAAAATAATAAGTGCTGCTAAAACTAAAATTTTATCAGCAAGTGGGTCCAAAAATTTGCCAAATGTTGTGACCATATTTCTAGAACGTGCTAAATATCCATCTAACTTATCTGTAATAGAAGCAATAATAAAAACAACATTCATCCAAATCATTATCATTGGAATTCCTTCTTCTACTTCAAATACGCCAATCAAAACTTGCTTTTCAATTGGTAAATAGGCGATTATCAATAGAATTGGTACTAATATCATTCTGAACATTGTTAATTTGTTCGCTAGGTTCATTTTCATTTTCTGATTCCCCCTCTTTCTTCTCCTCTTTTCGCAACTCTTCTAATCTTTTGATTAAACTTTCCAGTTCACTCAAATCTTTGCCAATCATTTCAAAATTATTGGAATTAAGTGATTCTTCCAAATTAGTATTTGACCTGATAATCGCATCAATCACGCTTTCTAAATCTTGCATATCCACAATTTCTAAGTCCACTGCATAATCCGTAAATAAATTAGAAATTGCTTCTTCTAAATTATCTCCAATCGCCAATTTATTTCCGAGATGCCACAATAATTTTCTTTAAAACTGGGATTTCACTTTCATTCAAACGTACTTGATACACTGGCTGAACGTACAAAAGCGTATGATTAATTGGCACAATGATAATATTCTTAATCAGCTTTGTTCCTGCCACATTTAAAGTTGCTAATTCTTTAGCTATGGTTTCATCTTGTTCAATTTGCGAACTCAGTTGCAAAATGCTTGCCACATTGCTCTCAGAACTAAATTTGTAAAGTGACAATTTTGGTTTTCCTTCTTCATATGTTCCTACCAAATACGACGTAATATTCTGTTTTGCTTGCCTATTAAAAGTAATCACTAATCCTAAATTTGCTTCTTTCATATCTTTTGTTTTGAGCATAGTATAATAAGGTTGTAATTTTTCACCAACAGCCGCCGTTTTTGCCACTGATTCAGTTGGTGTGATTTCCCAAATGTCATCTGCTCGATACAAAACATCTTCACTAATATCGTGATAAATGCTAAGCATTTCGGCTTGCACTTGATATAACATTTTTGGATAAACAAATTGGCGACTAATATCTTCTGGAATTTGTTCATCTAAATCTTGAAATAAGGTTGGGTATAAATTTCTGTATGCCATAATAATTGGGTCATTTCTGTCTGTAATGTAAAATTTCGTGGTTCCGTCATAAGCGTCAATTAGCACTTTGACTGAGTTTCTAATGTAGTTAATTTCCTCTATATTTCCATTAATTTTTACATTGGCTCTTTGAGAATACGGATATTCATTAGAAGTTGTATAGCCGTCTAAAACCCATATTAAGCGCCCTTCATCTGTAATGACTAGATAGGGATTTTCGTCATAAGTAATATAAGGAAGCAAAACTTTTGCCCTTTCTATAATATTTCGATTTGCTATGATTTTTGAATTTGGGTTAACATTTCCAGAAAAAGCTAACTTCGGATTTTTGTCCCAAATTGCCAAAATAACTCGATCTAAAAATCCCAAATTCAAGCCAGCTTTTCCTTCATAATGATTTTCTCTATAATTGGTTGCTGTAATAGGATAATCGTATTCTGGTCCAAAATCTGAATTTGTCACAATGGTACTATTTGTCTCCAAACCAAAATAAATTCTAGGTTCCTTTATCTTGGCTACATTTTGGTCTATAAAATCGGATAAAATATATTTGGTATAACCATTTTCGTCTACACTAGATGCAGAATTGATAACCATGGAATAGCCATGTGTATAATGAAAGGTTCGGTTATTGTAACTCATACTATTATTGCTCAAAATTTCACGTGGTGTTAGGTAGCACAATCGAGAATCCACCAATCCCAAAAAGTTTCGTTGATACGAATAATACACCCCATCTTCTTGATGTTCTGACACTGTTGTACGTGTTATATCACTTGATACAATTGGAATATTTTGAATGACATCAGAATTTCCTAAAATTTCATTGTAAGTGATTGTGTCATAATTATCAATGGATTGCTGTTCCAAATGAATGCCATACGCTTCTTTCGTATTAGAAATATGATAACCAATATATTTTTTTTGATTATCCAAAACTTCATTTTTTACAATAAATTGGTCATAATAAAGCATACAAATAAACAGTCCTATTAAATAGGTTGGTACAATGGCAATGGATAGCATCGCTTGTTTGAAATTCGCCTTTTTGGCATATTTTAACAAACGCACTGCTGCTACAAACAAAATAACTGCAAAAATTCGATAACCCCATAATTTTATCGTAACATCTGTTTTACCTGCGCCCACTAATTCAAATGATTTTTGACTTTCTACTTTAAGCATATCTTGTGTTAAAATATTTTGTGAAGTCATAAAAATATAAATTGATACTAATAATGCTATTATCGTTAAAATCGCTATGATTTGCTTAATAAATGTATTTTTTTTCAGCACTTCAATATCTACGCCATCTAAATAAGTATTCATAACAATCACATAATAAAATGCAGTATAAACAATTAAACATACCAAACTGCTAATGGCAAAAATAATAAGAGATTGGATAAATGGCAAGGTAAAAATGTAATAGCCAATATCGGTATTAAAAATAGGATCCGACTTGCCAAACCAAGCCATATTTACAAACATCGTATATTTTCGATGCAACATCAGCATGCCAATCAAGGCTGCAATTAGACCACCAATCATAGCAAATGTTTTATTGGGCAGTTTTGGTAATTCCTTATTTTCTTCTGCAAAAAACTTCTTTAAACCATGTTTGATAAACTTATTAGAAATATAAATTACCAAATAGGTTACCACAAATATTCCTCCTGCCAAACAAACTCTATGATTGACATTTTTGAAAAAAATATCTGTGTACTGTTCTCCTATTTCTTTAATGCTTAAAAATTCAGCTCGAAAAGCAATCAGCAACATTACTGTAACAACAAGCAGTGTTAAACTCACAACTATATAACGAACTGCAATATTACGTTTTTTTCCTACTTTTTCTTTTGTTTTATTTTCTTCTACTTGATCTGCCATTTTTTCACCTCTTCTAAAACAAAATCTTTATAGCATTGCATCCAAAAATTCAGTGCTATCAAACACTTGCATATCTTCTATTTGCTCACCGA
>CAMSEX010000019.1 GCA_947057875.1 uncultured Clostridium sp. | reverse complement strand
TAGGATTTAAAGGTTCTAGAAAAAGCACACCATTTGCTGCTGGTCAAGCTGCTGAGGTAGCTTCAAAGACTGCAATGGAACATGGAATGAAAACAGTTGATGTATATGTGAAAGGACCAGGAGCTGGACGTGAAGCAGCAATCAGAGCTTTACAAACAGCTGGTTTAGAAATCACAATGATTAAAGATGTTACTCCAATTCCACATAATGGTTGTAGACCACCAAAAAGAAGAAGAGTTTAAGAGAGTTATAAAACTGAAAGAAAATAGAGAATTTAAGAAAGAGGTGTAAAAAATCAATGGCAAGATATAATGGAGAGCAATGTCGTATATGCCGTAGAGAAGGATGTAAAATGTTCTTAAAAGGCGATAGATGTTATTCAGATAAATGTAGTGTGACAAGAAGAAATTACGGACCTGGTGATCATGGTCAAAAAAGATCAAAGCTTTCTGAATATGGTACTCAGTTAAGAGAAAAACAAAAAACAAGATATTTTTATGGTGTTGGAGAAAAACAATTTAGAAAATATTTTGAAATGGCATCTAATAAAAAAGGTATTACAGGTAGTAATTTATTACAAATTTTAGAAAGCAGATTAGATAATGTTGTTTATCGATTAGGATTTGGTGTTTCAAGAGCACAAGCAAGACAACTAGTAACACATGGAAATATTGAAGTCAATGGAAAGAAAGTAAATATTGCTTCTTATTTGGTAAAACCAAGTGATGTGGTAAGTGTTAGAGAAACCAAAAAAGACAATCCTATTATTAAGGAAAATGCACAAAAAGGTGCTACAAGACCGATTCCAGAATGGTTAGAATTAGATAGCGAAAAATTAAGTGGCAAAGTAGTTCGTTATGTGAATCGTGATGAAATTGATTTAGCAGTAGAAGAACACTTAATTGTTGAGTTATATTCTAAATAATAATATTTAACTTAGGATGGTACTAGAAGCAGAAATTTATAGGTTTGAAAACCATTAGGAGGTAAAAATGATTGAATTTGAAAAGCCAAACATCGAATGTTTAGAAGCAGACGATAAGAGGAATTATGCAAAATTCATATGTGAACCATTAGAACGTGGCTATGGTATGACAATAGGGAATTCTTTAAGAAGAATTTTGTTATCATCATTACCAGGAGCTGCGATAACGAATGTCAAAATAAACGGAGTAGTACATGAATTTTCTACAGTGAAAGGTGTTGTAGAAGATGTTCCTGAGATAATAGTTAACTTAAAAAATGTAAGAATGAAAGTATTTGACAATGATGAAAAAACAATTACAATTGATTACAAGGGTGCTGGTGAAATAAAAGCTGCAGATATTGTAACAGATGGAACTGTAGAAATACTAAATCCTGAGTTACATATAGCGACGACATCAGCAGAAGCAGACATTCATATGGTAATGACAGTAAGCCGTGGAAGAGGATATAATGTAGCAGAGAAAAATAAAAAAGATAATGATTCAATAGATGTATTACCAATTGATTCAATATTTACTCCTGTAAAAAAAGTAAATTATAGTGTAGAGAATACGAGAGTTGGACAAATGGTAGATTATGACAAATTAACAATTGAAGTATGGACTGACGGTAGTTTGAAACCATATGAGGCATTGAGTTTAGCAGCAAAAGTGATGACAGGTCATTTGGAATTGTTTATTGATTTGTCTGAAACAGCTAAAAATACACAAGTCATGATTGAAAAGGAAGAAACGACTAAGGAGAAGGTTCTAGAAATGCCAATTGAGGAATTGGAACTTTCAGTAAGATCGTATAATTGCTTAAAAAGAGCTGGAATTATGACAGTTGAGGATTTAGCAAAGAAAACACAAGGCGATATGATGAAAGTTAGAAATTTAGGAAAGAAATCATTAGATGAAGTAACTAATAAGTTATATGCTTTGGGATTGCAATTTGAATCAGATGAAGATTGAATAAATAGAGGAAGGTGATAGAAAGTGGCAGGTACAAGAAAACTAGGAAAACCAACAGATCAAAGATTGGCAATGTTAAAATGTCAAACAACTGATTTTTTCAAGAATGAAAAAATCATAACAACGGAAAGTAGAGCAAAAGAATTAAAAGCTATTGTTGATAGTATCATTAGCTTAGCTGTTAAAGAGCATAAAAATTATGAAGAAGTTGAAATGAAAGTTGTTAAAGCAAAATTAGATAATAATGGCAGAAAAGTAATGGAAAAAGTAACAAGTAAAAATGGCAAAGAATATTTGAAAGTTGTGAAAGAAGAAAAAACAGAAAAAAGACAAAAAGATTTACCATCAAGATTGAGTGCACGAAGAAAAATCATGACAAAAGTAAATAAAGTAAAAGATGTGGATTTGCTAGATAAATTGTTTAATGAAATAGCACCAAAATATGAAGAAAGACAAGGTGGCTATACAACAATTTTAAAAATGGAACCTAGAAAAGGTGACAATAGCAAAATGGCAATTTTAAAATTAGTTTAAAGGAAAGCGAGTATTAGCTCGCTTTTTGTGTGTGTAAAATTTTGTAACCAATCTGTGAAATTAACATAACCTATACAAAGGAGATGATGTTATGTTAAATTTTATGGTGCAATTAATTATTTGGATTTTATGTATTTATGGATTATTTAGCATCATACAAGATTGTGTAAAGTTCAATATGTATAAAAAAATTGAAGAAAATATTAAATTTGTAATGACTGTGAAAAATGTGGAAAATGGAATTGAAGAATATATTCGAGAGTTGACCTATAGTCGAAATTTTTATCATAATTTGGTGGTAGTTGATATGGAATCTACGGATGATACTTTAAAAATTTTACATAGACTAGAAAAAGAAGTATTTAATATGAAAGTTTTGGAAAAAGAAGAAGGAAAAAAATATATTGGCAGTATGATAAAATAAATAAAAATCGACTTGTCAAGGATTTCTTGACAACTGAAAATGTCGAAAATTGTATTGACGAAACAAATAAAAACGTGTATAATAAAATTAGGAACTAGACTTTAAGAACAAGTATGAGTTTAGTTTCTAATCTATTTTTGGAGAAATAATAATGAAAGAAGAATGTGGAATTTTTGGGATTTATTCCATGAAAAATGAACAAGATTTAGTATTTCCAATGTGTATCGGACTTTCTAGTTTGCAACACAGAGGAGAAGAAAGTTGCGGAATGGCGATTAATAATGGAGGAATTATTACTTGTCATAAAGATGTTGGACTTGTTTCTGATGTATTTACTAATTCGATTATTCGTGATTTACCAAAAGGAAAAATTGGAATTGGTCACGTCCGTTATTCTACAACAGGTTGTGCTAGAAAAGAAAATGCGCAACCTATTGTCACACGTTATAAAAAAGGAAATTTGTGTATTGCACATAATGGAAATTTGACCAATACAGAGGAGCTTAGAAATGAACTAGAAGAAAATGGTGCTATTTTTAATTCTACCAGTGATACAGAAGTGATTGCGTATATTATTGCAAGGGAAAGACTAAAAGCACATTCTATAGAAGAAGCGGTTTTTAATGCTATGAAGTATTTGAAAGGCGCGTATTCGTTGTTGATTATGAGTTCTCAGAAATTAATTGCAGTCAGAGATCCCTATGGTTTTAGACCATTGTGTGTGGGAAAATTAGATGGAGATTATATTTTTTCTTCTGAAAGTTGTTCTTTGGATATTTTGGGGGCTGAATTTGTTCGTGACATCAAACCAGGTGAGGTAGTTACGATTTATAACAATGAAGTTACAACTCAAAATTTTAGAACAACGGAGAAAGATGGTTTGTGCATTTTTGAATATGTGTATTTTTCAAGACCAGATTCGATTATAGATGGTTATAGTGTACATAAATTTAGAGAAGAAACAGGAAAATATTTGTTTGAACAGGCACCAGTTGATGCAGACTTTGTAGCAGGTGTTCCAGATTCTGGCTTAGATGCTGCATTAGGATATTCAAAAGCATCTAAAATACCGTATGGCATGGCTTTTGTGAAAAGCAAATACATTGGTAGAACGTTTATACAATCTTCACAAAATGAAAGAAAGAAACAAGTTGTTTTGAAGTTAAATCCATTAAAACAAAATATTGAAGGAAAAAAGATTATTTTAATTGATGATTCTATTGTACGAGGAAATACGATTACAAGATTAGTAAAAATTTTGCGAAGAGCGGGCGTGAAGGAAATTCATTTGAGGATTGCTGCTCCACCATTTATTGGTATGTGCTATTTTGGAACTGATGTGACGAATGAAGATGGATTGATTGCAAGACATAAAACAGTAGAAGAAATTCGCCAAATGATAGGTGTTGATTCATTGGAATATTTAAGTTTGGAAAATTTGAGAAAAATTGCGGAAAATTCTAATATGAAAAGTTTTTGTGAAGGCTGTTTTACAAACGAGTATCCAATTGAAGTACCAAGAGAAGTACATAAAGATAAATTTGAAAAAATCTTTTAAAAAAGACGAGCCTAAAAACTCGTCTTTAAAAATTATTTCTTTTTATTTTTGGGAATCACTAAATTGTTCTTTTCTTGTTTTTTAGGGCGTAATTCATTCACACAATCACCAACATCAGATATAGTCAAATTGGTATTATCACCCATCACAATTTCAATTTCGTTTTCATTTTTTTCAGTAGAAATTTCTTTTGTTTCTTTCTTTTTATTTTTTAATTTCATTTTTTTCACTCCTATTATTATTTATTATAACACAAAAAATGGAATTGTGTAAATAGAATATTTAATTTTTATAAAAAAGTATTGAAAAAATTTTGCGAATATTGTAAAATAAAAGTATAAGCAAAAATAGGAGGAATAGAAATGAAAAAAAGTTTGAAAATTGTTTTTGCTATATTGATATTAATGAGTGTAATTTTTGTAATACCGAAAGAAACTTTAGCAGATTTTCATGATGATGCTCCAGGAAATTTTGATTTTGAACAATTTGACGGAAAAGGATCCGATAAATTGAACCCAGAAGTCAAGAGGGTAATGCGGAACAGCGATTAATGTGATAAGAGTGGTGGGAACTGCAACAGCGATTGTGACATTAACATATTTAGGAGTAAAATATATAATGGCTGCACCAGAAGGAAAAGCAGATTTTAAGAAAAGTGTATATATATATATTGTGGGAGCAATTCTTGTTTTTGCAGCATCAAATATTCTTGCCATTGTGTATAAATTTGCAGAAAGTCTTTAGAAAAAGGTGATAGAGATGAAAAAAATTTTAAGTATTTTATTTATGATGTTTGTTTTCTTAGGATTGCTTTGTTGTTTTCAAAATACAGTATATGCAGATTTTAAATATACAGATATATTACAACGTGCGGATAAAAATACAAATTGGAATGCAGATGAAGAGGTTACTTCTAAAACAAGAGAAATTGCTGCCAATATTATATTTTTGGTGCAAATGGTAGGAACGGGTACATCTATCATTATGCTAACGTATATGGGAGCAAAGTATATGTTGGCTGCACCAAGTGAAAAAGCGGATTTTAAAAAATCAGCAACTGGATTTATTGTTGGGGCAGTTATATTATTTGCTGCAACGAATATTATAACAATTATTTCAAAATTTGCGACAGATAATATAAAATAGTGGAGGCGAAAATGAGAAAAAAATTAATGAAATTGTTTTTGGTATTGATGATGAGTTGTGGTTTACTATTTTGTTGTGCGAATGTGGCATATGCTATATCTGGTGGAGGTTTGACAGGGATATTTGATGGAACCAATACACGGTGGAGTGGATGTATCAGGAGGAGAGAAAATTGCAACAGATATTATTGGAATGATTTTGGGAGCTGTGAGAATTGTTGCAGTCAGCCTTTCTGTGATTATTTTGACTTGGCTTGGTATTAAATATATGTCTGCTGCGCCAAGCGAAAAGGCAAATATAAAAGGACAGCTGATTACATTTGCGATTGGAGCGATTGTGGTTGTTGCATCTACTTCAATTTTGGAATTGGTAAGAAAATTTGCTCAAAGCATAGGAAAGTAGGGAAAATATGAAAAAGAAGAAGTGTTTAATGATAATTTTAGTAGCAATATTTTGGATAGGTTTATTTTCAGGTCGTGTTTTGGCTGGAGGGGACGAGAATGTTGAAAGCTTAATTAGCGGAATGGAAGGGATTGGGCAAGTTGGAACTGAAGAAGGAATGAATAGTCGTGTTCGTTATGTGCTAAATGCAGTAATTAAACTCATTCAAATTGTTGGATCAGGAATTGCGATTATTATGGTAATTATGCTAGGAATTAAGTATATGTTGGCAAGTCCAGGGGAGAAGGCAGATTATAAAAAAACAGCGGTTCCTATTTTAATAGGCTGTATATTATTATTTGCTGCGTCTAATATTGCTGGAATTATTGCTGATGTTGGGATGGAATTAAATTAATAGGAAATTTTGTGAAGCTAGAAAATGTTGTGATTTTCTAGCTTTTATTACATTTTGATTACAAATACAAAAAATAAGCGAAAAATGTTGAAAAAAATATTATTTTAAAGTATAATAATATTGATATAGTATGTTTTAAGAAAGTGGGTAAAAAATGAGATTTGCAAAAAAGATAATGATAATTGGATTTATGGCAATATTATTTTTGAGCTTCTGGAATTTTAATGATGTATATGCTATTGATTTAGAATCGCTAGAAAAAGATTCAACAGGTTTTTTAGATATTGGAAAAGAGAATGCAGGAGATTTGAAACCGATAGAAGAAGCTGTGACAAAAAATTTTATGGGATTAGGACAAATTTTGACAATGGTTGGTGCAGGTGTGATGGTTGTTGTTATTTCCTACATGGGAATTAAATATCTAGTTTCGCCACCAGATAAACAAGCGGCTCTAAAGCAGCAATTAATTGGTGTTGTTGTGGCAGGAATTGTTATTTTTGGTGCCTATGGAATTTGGAGTGCCATTTTAAGAGTAGTATCACATTTTTAATGTTGAAAAGTAAAGAAATTAACAAAGGAGGAATTAAAGAATGGGGACATATTACATACCACGTAATTATAAAGGAGAGACAAGAATTTTATATATTTTTTCTATTAAATCTTTAATCACAACAGCGATTGGTGCAGGAATTGGAGCATTGTTTTTGTTCTTGTTTTCGGCATTGGCGCTAAAAACAGTGGGGATTGTGATTATGGCAGTTTTTGCGATAATTGGTTACATTATAGGGGCTGTGAAAATTCCAACCGTTGTGAGTATTCCAGTGACAAAGAAAATTGGTGGAGAGTCAATTAGTGAAATTATTATTCGTTATATAAAGTTTAAGAAAAACCGTAAAATTTATACATATTATGAGAGCAATACAAAGGAGGAAAAATAGATGGATATTATTCTAGTATTACAAATTATGATTGGTGTTATCATTTTTGTGATGTTTTTGCTAGCGATGTTTTATTTGTATTTGATAAGACCAAAAAAGAAAAAAGTAGAAGACTCATCAGCCATTTTTTATTCGGAAAATGAGCAGAAATCAAAGGCAGAAGAAAAGAAAATTGATAATCATGGAAGATTTCAAGGAGTTTTGACACAGGAATCAGTTTTTGATTTTATGGAATTTGACGAAATTGTGGATAACATGATTGTTCGTAAAAATAAAACACAATATGTTATGATTTTGCAATGCAATGGTGTGAATTATGATTTGATGTCTGAGCAGGAAAAAATAGCTGTTGAGGAAGGATTTGTTCAGTTTTTGAACACTTTGAGGTTTCCAATTCAGTTATATGTGCAAAGTAGAACTTTGAATTTGAAGGAAATTATTTCTGATTATAAAGAAAGAGTGAGCAATGTCAATAGCGATATTGAAAAAATTAATGTGAAATTAATGCAGGCGAAAAGAAATGGCAATCGAGAAGAACAGGAAATGCTGGAGTTTGAGAAACGTAGGAAACAAAATGTTTTGGATTATGGAATGGATATTACAGATTATGTAGAACGTCTAAATTCAAACCAAAATATTTTGCAGCAAAGAACCTATGTGGTTGTTTCTTATTTTATTAGCGAATTGGGTGGAAATTTAGAGAACTATTCAAAAGACGAATTAGATAATATGTGTTTTTCAGAGCTTTATACAAGATGTCAAAATGTTTCAAGCAGTTTAGCAAGTTCTCAAGTAACTAGCCGAATTTTGGATTCAGAAGAATTGGCAGAATTGTTGTATATTGCTTATAATCGAGATGAATCTGAAATTTACCAGCTGACCAAAGCATTAGATGCACAATATGATGCACTATATAGCACAAGTAAAGATGTTTTGCAAAAAAGACAAGAAAAGTTGGACCGAGAAATTAATATTGAGGCGATTGATTTGGCAACAGATAGCATTTTGAAAGCAGATAAGCAAAAACAAATTGAAGATTTGGAAAAAGAGAGATTAAAAACAGAAAGAGTAAAAGAAAAAGCAAATGAACTTTTGGATGCCTATGAAGACCAGTTAAATGCAAGAGTATTTGAAATTGCAAAACAGAATGTTGAAAAAAGTTCACAAAAAGAAGAGAAACCAAAAACTAGAATAAATCCAGAATTAGCTAAAAGAACAAGAGTTGTACAAAAAACGAGAACAGCACCAGAAATGGCAAAACAACAAACGATGGCTAGACCAGAAGGAAGAACACAAACTGCAGTGCCACAGAGAAAGGTTGTTAAAAGAGTAACAGAGGACTAAAGAAAAGGGAGGAATAAAAGATGTTTGGAAGTAAGAAAAAAGCGCAGTCAACCAATGAGTTGGAAATTGAAGTAAGCAAAGAAAAAGAGCAAAAAAGTGTTTTTAAGAAAGATGAAAAAACTTTGAAGCATCTAATTGCACCAGGTGGAATTGACGCGAGTTATACAAATCATATTGAAATTGCCTCAAATCGTACCAGATATGCGAGAAGTATGATTGTAGCTGCTTTGCCGAGAATGTGTACATTCCCAGAATTTTTGCGAGGCATGTACACATTTGGCGATATTAATGTATCTGTTTTTATTAATCCAATCAGTGAAGCAGCTTCGCAAACAGATTTGAACAGAACGATTAATGAATTAGAGTCAGAAAGAGTTGTAGCGCAAGATAGAGGCGATATTAACAGAGAGAGGATTATTGCTCAAAAAAGAGCAGAGGCTGAAGAGCTAAGAGATGCAATTGCGGCTGGTTTTAACAAGTTGTTTGATAGTACGATTATTTCGACCATTTTTGCGTATAGTATGGAAGAATTAGACCGTTATACGGAATTATTATCCAATGAAATGTCAAAGAATTTGATTGATATTAAGCCAGCTTGGGCTATGCAAGATGAGGCATTTCGTTCAAATATGCCATTTGTAGACAATAAATTAAATAAATCACATACATTTGACAGAAGAGCAATGTCAACTGTATTTCCGTTTTTTAATTCAGATGTTGGACATGAAAACGGAATTCCGTTGGGATTTAACAAGCAAACTGGTTTGCCAATTTTGTATGATAATTTTAGTTCAAAATTGACGAATTACAATATGATTATTTTTGGTAAATCTGGTGCTGGTAAATCTGTCACAATTAAAACATTGTCAGCGCGTTCTTCCATTTTAATGGGAATTGAAAGTTTGGCATTAGATGCTGAAGGCGAGTATGGTTCTGTGGCAGAGTCTTTAGGTGGGGTTAATGTGGTAATTAGTCCGACTTCAAAGACAGTCATTAATTTATTTGACATTGAGCCAGAAACCATAAAAGACGAAATTACAGGAAAAGAAAGAACCATTGTAAGTGTGGAAAATAAAGTAGAAGATGTAACACAAGGACTTCTTACTATGGCGAGAGGAAGTACAGGAAGTACAGAAGTAAACGAGCTTACCAAACAAATTATTTCAGAGTCAGTTTTGGAGGAATATGTTGGACGTGGCATTAACAGTACAGTTGAAAGTTTGTATGAAAATACTGGGGCAAGTCGTGTGGATATGTTGCAACAAAATTATTTGGGAAAAGTGAAAAAACAAATGCCAACCATTGGTTCATGGTATCGAAGAATTTGCCGAAAAGCACAAGAAAATGAAAACCCAGATTATCGTTTTCATTATAGCTATTTAGTGAAAGTTATGAAACAATATGTGAGGGAATTACATGGACAAATGGCGTATTTTGATGGGCAGTCAACTTTTGAATTATTAGATGGTGTACCATTTATTAATTTGGATATTTCTCAATTGGAGGAGAGATTTGCCAGACCACTAGCACAACAAATTTTGCTTTCTTGGGTTTGGGAAAAATATGTGAAGAAAAATAGTGAAGATAAGGCAAAAGCTGCCAAAAAGAGAGTTTTGATAGATGAGGCTTGGATGATGCTTCCGCTTCCAGAGGCAGTTGATTTTCTAAATACTATGGCTAGACGTGCTAGAAAGAGAAATGTGTCATTGGCAGTTATTTCGCAGAAATTTCAGGATTTTTATGAAAAACCAGAAGCACAGGCAATTTTGACTTCATCAGAGACAAAATTGTTTTTGGCACAAGATAAATCAGAAATTGAGTATTTGAAAGAAGTATTTAAATTAAGCGAAGGAGAAGCAAGTTTTTTAATTACGTGTGGACGAGGCGAAGGATTGCTTAGAGTTGGTGGTGATTCGGCTATTTTGGCAATTCAACCAACTAATAAAGAATTTGAATTTGTGGAGACGAATTTGAATCATATGAAAGCATGAGAAATTTTGATTACAAAATTTCACTCGCCTATATACATAGAAAAAATGAAAATATTTTTATTATATAAAAACATTTTTTATAATAAAAATAAAGCGTGAGAAATGAGGATAGAATGAAGAAATTAATTAGCATGCTGTTAGTAGCAACACTTTTATTTAATTTCATATTTTGCAATCATGTGTATGCAAGTGATTCAAGCTATACGCAAGATGATCCTAATTTATCATCAGCCGATATATCTAAAATTTTGCTAGATGGTGTGGCTGAGTATGGTGGAAATGGTGTCAATCTTGTGTTGACTGCATTTAGCACGCTATTTGGGACTATTGCAGGAGTTTTAGCAGCGTTTTTTAATTTTTTTCCTGCGATGATTCGAGTGCTGATGAGTGCTTGTACAGGAGAAAATTTCTTGATTCAAAAAGCGGTATTTGGTGAAATTGCAATTTTTGATGTGAATTACTTCAATATAAGTGAACCATATCAATATACAATTGGAACAGGAGACTATCAAAAAACTTTCACTTCTGATGTTGATATGATTATTTCTTTGAGAAAGAGTGTTGCAAAATATTATTACATATTAAGACTAATAGCTATTGCGATTGCTTTGCTAGTATTGATTTATGTTGGCATACGAATGGCAACATCAACAGTTGCAGACGACAAAGCAAAATACAAAAAAATGCTAATTGGCTGGTTGGAAAGCATGGTAATATTGTTTTTGTTACAATACATTATTGCGATTATTTTTGGTCTTGGAAAATTATTTGAAAATCTAGTTTATAACTTGAAGGGAATTTTGGAAACAAGTGGTGATATTACTTTTGAGGCACAAATTTTAACACAGATACAAGGCGCTATGCTTGGAAAAGCTGGCTGGAATTATGTGATGTATTCGATTATGTTTTGGGTACTTGTTTATATACAAACAAAATTTTTCTTACTATATTATAAAAGGCTCATAACAGTAGGATTTTTGGTTTTGATAGCTCCAATTATTACGGTTACTTATCCAATTGATAAAATTGGTGATGGCAAGGCACAGTCATTTTCTGTTTGGTTCAATGAAATGATGATGAATGTATTGATTCAGCCAATTCATGGAATTATTTATTTGATTTTTATGTATACAGCTGGAGAAATTGCAAAACAGTCAATCTGGGTAGCATTTGCATTTTTGCTAGTTTTGACTAAAATCGAGAAAATTATTTTGCGTTTATTCGATTTGAGAAAAGTGACGAGTTTGAAACCAGTCGATGAACAAAGAAAGGATTAGTGAAATTCTACATGCCAAAGGAAAAGTATATCAATCAAAAGAAACAAATGGTAAAAAATAAAGTTTTATTTGTAGTTGCATTATTAGCAATTGTTTTGTTGTTGCTTTTAGTTGTTTTGGCAGGTTTGGAAAATGCGAAAAAGAAACCAAAATATCATTTAGAAATGACTCTTAAAGAAGCACTAGCAAATTTTGATTGTGAATTGTTTCAATTGAAAAATAGTCTAGAAGAAGGCTTTGAATATGACCTATATGTGAATTTTGGAAATGATTTATACGAAGGAGAGATAAGTAAGGAAAATTACTATCATCAGGTAATAGAGGAGGTTGCAAGGTGTTTAGCTTATAAAAATTTCCGTTTGCTAGATGAGCAAAAGAGTGAGCCAATTGAAATTCGAGTAATTTGTGCCAAAGGTAAAATCCAAAAAATATGGATTAATGGAAAGGAAGATTATTTTATTTATTATAATTCGCAAAAAGATTTGGAAAAATATGCACAAATTCCTAATACAAAAATAGAAATTCAAGCACCAGAACTTATACAATGTATTCAAAATCAATGGAAACCAGAGATTGATTTTGGCACAAGAGAAAGCATTTTTCAAAATTATTATGTTTATTTTGATGAAGGTTTGGAAGTTAGAAAAATTGATGGCAAAATTTACAACATTATTTTTACAAAGAAATATACAGAATCTGTCGTAAATGGCTTTACTGTTGGAGAAAAACATGATATAATAAAAAGAGAACTTGGAGTTCCCACTTTCAAAAATGAAGATGAAAGTGTAATTGGCTACAAAAGTAATGAGATTTATTTGTTTTTTGAAGAAGACCAAATTTCTGTCTATCGAAATGATGTGGAGACAGGATTTGAAGATTTTTTTGAATTAGCAAATCAATTTTTAAATCAGGAATATTCTGTGCTTGAATTTATGAATGAGCTGACTGATATTTGGCCAGATTATGAAACTTATCAATATGATGCAAATCGTGTATTTTTGTCCTATCCGCAAAAAGGAATTGATATCAAAATTAATGATGATGGTTTGAGTGGAATTATTTTATATAATAATGTTGGAATTAGTGGTGAAGAGATAAAGCAGTATGTGAAAAGCACAGAATTTATTGCTAAATTGCAAATGGATAATGTTTATCAGGCAGAATTAAGAAGAGTGCAAAATAGATATGACTTAGAAAATAAATGCAAGGAATATAAAGCCGAATTTGAAGGAGAAGATAGCAGAAATCGAGGAGAAATTTATGATTATTATGCCGAAATTTCAAATCATAAAATAACAGCGATTTATTTTATTTCTCAAAATGAAAAATATCCCAATTGTGAGTTAAAAGAAAGCATCCAATCTTACATTTGGGCAAAAGAGGATTATTTTATTTATAGTGTTGAAAAAAAGGGGATTTATTATTATGATTTGAAGCAGCAAACCAAAGGCGTAATTGTGACAGGAAATGATATGTTTAAGATACAATCTTTAGAAAATGGAATACTCAACTATGATGATAAAAATATTTCAGTCAATATTTAGGGAGGGAGAAGAATGAAGTTATTAGCAAAAATGACTTATAAGTTATTAGTTACATCTATGATAGCTATTACGTTGTCTTTTTTTGTAGTGACTTCTTATTCTCAGGCAAACCGATTTCAAGATTTGATTACAAATGATGGATTTTATTATACAGGGACACAGGAAGGAAATTTGACCTATCATGAAGGCATGTTTGAAAAAATTATTCGTGCTTTATCTGAAATAGCAACCTACTTATTAGGAGTTATGACACTTGCAGGTAGAGGCGTTTTAATTGGTTGGATTGAAATTGCAGAAATGATTTTGACCTCCATTCTGGATACAGAAAATGGATTTTTTGACGTGATAGGAAGCTCGCTGAACAATTATTCTCAAAATATTGTTAATGTAGAAACGATTATTTTTAACAAAGTAGAAATTTTAAATGCTAATATATTTGAGCAAATTAAGGTAGATACAGAGGGAATCGAAAAAGAAATTGAAGAAGATAAGTCATTGACAAATGAAGAAAAAGAGTTGCAAAAAAAAGAAGCGAGGAAAAAAGCATCTACAAATGGCAAAGTAGCAACTATGATTCGAACTGCAGTAGCAAAATGGTATTATGTTTTAAGATTAATTTCGATTGCTTTTATGTTGGTTTTATTGCTATTTATTGGTGTTAAAATGGC
>CAMSEX010000018.1 GCA_947057875.1 uncultured Clostridium sp. | reverse complement strand
GCTTTAAAATAGAAAGCAGATAGTTTGGATTTTTAGCGAAAATATCATTTAAAGTCAATGGTTTGTTACATGCTAAATTCCAATTTTGTGAAGTGCGAATGGTGGAGCCATGAGCACCACCTGTAAATGTATATTGGTCTTGATACAAGCTGATAATTGGAGTTTTATTATAAGTAATATTGGTTTCTAAAATTAATTCATAAACCATGATTGGATAGCCATTTTGACTATTATATTCATATTGCTTTTTGCTATCATCAAATAGAGTTTCTTTGGCATACTTTTCGAGTTTTAAGGCATGCTCTAAATTCATGGAGTTAAAATGACAAGTGGAGTAACAATTGGAAAAGATTTGTGGATATTCAATTTTGTATTTTACAATCACATTTCCTTTGTAAGTTAATTCATTTTGAATTATTTTTTTGGTTAGTTTAAACATAAAAATCACCTAGAATATTTTATGAAAAAAAGGGTTAATTGGTTCAATTTAAGTCTAGCATTTCAAATAAAATTTTGCAGACAGTAATAAAATAAGAAATTGTTTCAGAATCTGCTTTGATTTTTGTTTGCCAAATAACTTTTCTGATTGTATAAAAGTATAATGTTTCTAATATTAATTGCTTATCTTCTTTGTAATATTTTGACATAAGTGAAATAATGTTATCAATTTTATGTTTTTCTAAGTTCGTGTGCTTTAATTCGGCTCTTAAAAATTGAGCACTTTCGATCACTCTTTCGCCGATAATTCCATGAGGATCAATTGCTTTCCAGCCAATTTCAGATTTGAGAATATTTTTGTGATGTAAATCATCGTGCAAAATAAATTTTGGCAAATTCATTTTTTGCATTTTTTCATAAAGATTTTTGGCAATGTCAATCATCCACAAAATGTCTTTAAAAAGTGGATAATTTTCTTTTGCAAATGTTAGATCTTTTGTAAATAATTCATCAAAAGTCAGAAAGGTTTTTTTGCTATTTGCAGGAATTAAAAGATGATTAGATAAATTGCAAAATACGTTTATTCTTTCTTTTAAAGTTTCTAAATGGTCTAAAGAATATCCGGGACAAAGCTTTTCCAAAATCATAATATTATCTTCAAGATTTGAGTAATAGCATTTTGGTGCATAATTTTCGGAGTATTGTTTGATGATTTTTATTTCTTGTTTAGAACTTGGCGAACCAATTTTAATAACAACTTCTCCCCATTTTGAAGAAGTTGCAAACATCACAAGATTGACACTTAAATCATTGATTAATTTAATATTTTCTAATTCAAATTTTTTAGCATATTTCTGCACAATGTGATTGCTCTGATTGAGCCAAGTTTGACCTTCTGTTCCATAACGATTTATAACTTCAGTTCTAAATTTTTCTGGAAATTCTAACATATGGTTCTCCTTCCTATTTTTTGATTATAAACTATTTTTGACAAGAAAACAATAAAAATATTGACTATTGTTTTAATTATGACTATAATTAAAGCAGATAAATAATAGGAGGAAAAAGATGGTTAGTATAGGAGCAATTATTGTAGGATTTATTTTGGCTTATATTGTTTATTTGGGACTTTGTAGAAAAGGTTTTATGTTAGGATATATTTTGAATTTTTTGTATACTTTAATCAATGATTATTTGAAAAATGTAGAAATAACAATACTTACAATTGCAAAGGTATTTTTGGTTGCAGCGATTGTAACTTTTGTAGAATATATTGCATACAAAAAATCACAATCTTTTATAGGATATTTAGCTTATATTGTGGTTATGGTAATAGGAGTTGTTGTGGTTATCGCTTTAGCAAAAGCGTTGTTTACTTTTTTAGGAAATCCATCAATGTTATTTGAAAAATAGTAAGGAAGAAAAATGCAAGATTTAGATTTAATGAATAAAATGACAGAGCCAATTATAAAATGGTATCAGGCAAATAGAAGAGAGTTGCCTTGGCGAAAAGAGAAAAATCCATATCATATTTGGGTTTCCGAAATCATGCTTCAGCAGACAAGAATTGAGGCAGCTTTGGGGTATTATGAACGATTTTTAAAAAGCCTGCCAAATGTAAAAGGTTTGGCAGAAGTAGAAGAAGAAAAATTGTTAAAATTGTGGGAAGGATTAGGGTATTATAATCGAGCTAGAAATTTGAAAAAAGCAGCTCAAATTGTCCAAGAAAAATACAATGGAATAATGCCCAAAAGTTATCAAGAATTGTTAGAATTGCCAGGAATTGGAGAATATACAGCAGGTGCAATTGCGTCGATTGCGTACAATGAAAAAGTGCCAGCTGTTGACGGAAATGTGCTTCGTGTAATAAGCCGAGTTGTTTTAAGTAAAAAGGATGTTTTAGATATCAAAACGAAAAAAGAATTTACTGAAAAGTTGAGGCAAATTATGCCAAAACAAGCAGGAGATTTTAATGAAGGATTAATGGAGTTGGGAGAGCGAATTTGTTTGCCAAATGGGGAGCCAATTTGTGAGCAGTGTCCGCTGCAAAAAATTTGTCTGGCGAAGAAAGAAAATTTGACAACTGAAATTCCAGTGCGAAATGCAAAAATAAAAAGAAAAAAAGAACAAAAAACAGTTTTTTTGTTGGAATATGAAAATCAAATTGCGATTCGCAAAAGAGATAAAACTGGATTATTGGCTAATTTATATGAGTTTCCAAATGTGGATAAAAAGTGTACCAAAAAAGAATTAGAAGATGTTTTGCAGAATTGGAATTTGCAAGTGAAAAAAATTGAAAAAGTAGGAACCTATCATCATATTTTTTCACATGTGGAATGGGATATGATAGGATTTAGAGTTTTTGTGGAAAAGATTAATCAGGAATTTGTTTGGGCAGAAAAACAAGAACTTTTAGAAAAATATCCAATACCTGGAGCATTTAGCAAATTTCGAGAGAAAATATAGAAGAGGATAGAGGAGAAAAATTCATATGAATCTATATATAAATGGGAGTAATCGCAGGCAAAATTGTTATAAAGTTTTAAGTGATTTAAAAGAAGAGAAAGACATTTTATTTTCATTGTCAGATAAGAAAATTAATTATTGTTTGGGATGTGGCGCATGTGAGAATAGTTTAGAGAATTTTTGTGTGTTAAAGGATGATATGCAAGAATTATATTTTAATATGGTTCAAACAGATAAAATCATAATAGCAACACCAATCTATATGAATCATATAACAGGGATTTTGAAAAATGTAATTGATAGGTGGAACCCATATAGTTCGCATAATGAATTGTTGGAAGGAAAAACAATTTATGTAATTACAATAGGGCAAATTGGGGAAAAAGAAAATAAAGAAGTTGCCAATCGTATTCAAAAATATTTTGAGGACATTGGTAAATTTATGAAATTTAAAGTAGTATTTTTAAAGAATTTTTCAAGTGGAGAATTAGATAAAGTCGAAGAGGAATATACAAATTATGAGGAGATTATTCATAAATTAAAAGAAGAAATACAAAATTAAGGAGAAATATATGAAAAAATTGTTCAAAGACTGGAAGAGATTTGAAATTTTTCTTTTATTATTGGGAATTACATTGATTGTTTTTTCAAGCATTGCATGTAAAAGTGATTTTTTGACAATTTTGGCGTCTTTAGTTGGAATACTTTGCTCATTATTGCAAGCAAAAGGAAAAGTAATTAGTCAATTTGTGGGAATTATAGAAGTGACGTTATATTCTATCCTATCCTATATAAACCACTATTATGGAGAAATAATGATTGATGTTTTTATTGTATTTCCAATGTATGTTTATGGGGTAATTTCGTGGATAACGCATAAAAATCAAGAAACAGATACTGTAATATCGAATCAAATTAGTAAAAAAGAATGGACTATTTTAGTATTTGTTAGCATGCTTGGGTTTGGTATTTTATATTTTGTGTTAAAATATTTTCATACAAGTCAGTTAATGGTTTCAAGTTTCTCTATGATTACAAGTCTTGTTGCAACCTATTTAATCGTCAGAAGAAACAAATATAGTTTTGCATTTTTTATTGGAAATGACATTATCTTGATTATATTATGGGGAATTCCTGTGCTACAAGGAGATTTTTCTTTATTGCCAATTATAATAGAAAACATAGTATTGCTCATGAATGATGCATATGGGTTAAAAAATTGGAATGAAAATATTTAAATAAAATGGGATGTAAGAAACACAATATATAAAGTTTCTTACATCCTATTTCGATTTTTATTTTACTAACATTGGTCCAATTTGAGTGACTGTTCCAGCACCCAAAGTCAAAACCAAATCATGTGGCGTAGTATTTTTTTGGATATATTCTACAACCTTTTCAAATTCTGGAATATATTCTACTTTTTTACCAAGAGAAATTATTTTATTTGCCAAATCTTGTGAAGAAATTCCAACTGTATTTTGCTCTCTTGCTGCATAAATATCCACCAAAATAATATGGTCAAAATCCATTAAAGATTGTGCAAAATCATCTAAAAGACTAGCTGTTCTAGAATACGTATGTGGTTGAAAAATTACCCAAGATTCATAATATTTTTTATTTTTAATTGCACTGCTAACAGCTGAAATTTCAGTGGGATGATGTGCATAATCATCAAAAACACAAACCTCATGAAAAGAGCCTTTGTATTCTAATCGGCGTTCTGCGCCAGTAAAACTGTTTAATGCCTCAGCAATAATATGTTTGTCGATATGGTAATAATCGCACATAGCAATACATGCCAATGCATTCAAAACATTGTGCTTTCCAGTCACAGACAAAGCAAAATGATGATAAAATTCATTTTGCTTGTAAACATCGAATTGAGCAAAACCATTATCGTCAAACTTAATATTTTGAGCAACAAAATCCGCCTTTTTATTTTCAATTCCATAACAAATGAATTTTGATTTTACTATATTTTTCAAAGCCAAACAATTGGTATCATCTGCATTTGTTACAAGTAGACCATCTTCTTTTAAAAGGCAGGAAAAATCTTGAAATGCCTTGATAACATTGTCAAAAGTTTTATAATAGTCCAAGTGATCACTGTCAATATTCAAAATAATATCATTTTTTGGAAAGAAATTCAAAAAATTGGCTTTATATTCACAGGCTTCCAAAATAAAATATTCACTTTTTCCGATGTGATAATTGCCACCAATATTTTTTAGCATGGCGCCAACCTCGACAGAAGGATCTTTACCAGCAGCTAAAAAGCAAGTGGCAAGCATTGAAGTGGTTGTTGTTTTACCGTGTGTACCAGCAACACAGATGGTTTCTTGGTACATTTTGGTTAAATAACCAACAAATTTTCCACGAGTCACAAGTGGAATATGGTTTTGATGTGCTATTATCATTTCGGGATCATCTTCGCCTACAGCAGCTGAAAACACGATTAAATCTGCATTTTTAGCAATTTCAGGGGCATGACCAATGATTGTTTGGATGCCATGGGAATTTAATGTATCTGTTATCTGGCTTTGATTCAAATCAGAACCAGTTACATGATACCCCCAATTATGTAGCGTTTCTGCAATAGCACTCATACTAATGCCACCAATTCCAATGAAATGTATATGTTTATATTTTGTTAAATCATCGATTTCAAAATTCATTTTTTAATCCTCCGAGAAAAACTAACTGTATTATACAATTAAATTATGCAATTTTCAAGTATAATGTTAATATTATTATGCAATTTTTAGGAAAAAATATGTATGAAAATTAGGAAAATAATGATGCTGAAAATTTTTTGTAAAAATTCAAAAAATATTGTAAATTTTAGAAGGAATTTCATTTATTTTGGCGAATATAATAATTAATACATAGAGATAATATTTATGTATGAATATTAACAATAGAAAGAGGTGCTAAAATGCAAATAACAGATGTACGTTTAAGAAAAGTAAATTCAGAAAACAGAATGAAAGCTGTTGCTTCTGTAACATTCGATAATGAATTCGTTATTCATGATATCAAAGTTATCGAAAGTGCAAATGGATTGTTTATTGCTATGCCTAGTAGAAAAACTCCAAACGGAGAATTCAAAGATATAGCTCATCCAATCAATGCTGAGACAAGAGAAAAAGTTCAAAAAGCAATTTTGGAGGCTTATGATTCTCCAGATGCTGAAATTGCAGAATCAGCAGAATAATTATAAAAAGTTATTATAAACAAGTTAGCTGTTATCTATAAGATAACAGCTATTTTGTAGTTGATTTATTTTTTCTATTTATAAAAATTTCTTTAAACGGTTAATGCTATTTTCCTGAAAAGCAATAAAACCATTCAAAATATCTTTTACATCACCAGAAGCCTCAGGGCTTTGATTTAAAAGTTTCACACCTTTGATAATTCCCATATCATAACCTTGAATGAGAATTTCAGAAAGCTGAGAATTACTCTTATCATTCATGGTATTAAAGTGAATTCCTGACCAGCCCATGATTTTTTGCTTCATTGGCGTATCATCTGGAATTTCACCAATTTCTTCAAATTTTTGGTCTACTCTTTTTTCTGTTTCTAGATATTGGTTATATTGGTAAGTTAGTTCGTCACGAAAATTTGCATCAGAGCTTTTCTCGGCAACCATAGAAATCGAATCTTTTCCCATGCAAACACCTTTGTGTACTTCATTTAAAATTGTTAAATTGTCCATAAAAACCTCCTTAACTTTTATTGTGTGTAAAATTTTTTAAAATTATTTGGCAAAAATAGATAAATTCAAAAAGAGGAACACTGTATAAAATACCATTCAAACCAAATAATTTTTGCAAACAAATAATAAACAGAAAAAATAAAAAAATTTTTAGAAAAGTAAAATATTTTTTTGTGGAATTATTTTGTTCTTCCCATATGCGAAAGGAGATTAAGGGAAGGCAAATAAAATAAATTTTTCCAGCATATTTTATAAAATTAATAACACCTAAAATAGTGGTAAAATTGGTAGCGATTTTTTCTAGTGCAAAATGCAAAAAAATGGAATAAAATATGAGAAAAATAGTTGCATTTTTTAATAAAGAGGAAGGTTTCTTTTGGCTGATTGAAAAATATAAATAAAGTATAAAAATTGCTTCAAAATATAAAAATTGAATAACATCAATCCCAGCGTTATAAATAGAGTTGGCAAATTGCATGAGATTCAATTTAAGGATTAATAAATAAATTATTTCTAATATTAAAATTTTCATAATTTATTTATATCATAATAAAGAAGTGCTGGTCAAGCCACACCAATACTATTATTCTATATTTTTTATAAAATAAATTAAAAATTTTTTAAAAAATTTTCAAAAAACTATTGCAAAAAAATTTTTTTTATATTAAAATTTAAATGAAGTGGAGAGAAGTGGAACAAAGTGGTAGAAAAGTGGAAGGAGGAAACAGCCAGTGTTAATTGGTGAATATGAGCATTCTATGGATAGCAAAGGCAGATTGATTATGCCTGCAAAGCTCAGAGAAGACATTGGTGAAAAATTTATTGTAACCAAAGGCTTAGATGGATGTTTATTTGCTTTTTCCCTTGCTGAATGGACAAACTTTGAGCAAAAACTTCGTACACTTCCTATTTCCAATAAAGATGCGCGTTTATTTACGAGATTTTTCTTGAGTCGGAGCTATTGATTGCGAAATAGACAAACAAGGCAGATTTCTGATTTCTAGTAATTTGAGAGAATTTGCTGAACTTACTAAAGATGTTTTCATTATTGGCATGGATTCAAGAATTGAAATCTGGAGCAAAGAAAAATGGCAAAAATGTGACGAGGATATCTCAGCAGACGATATTGCAGCTAAAATGGAAATGTTGGGGATTTAGTTCATGGAAAATTTGCGAAGAAAATTTTACTTGAGCTATAAACGTAAAATTTGAACATACTGCTAAAAGAAATGTTGGGAATTTAGTCAAAATTTTAAAGTAGTATATAAAACTTGCAAAAGTTTATATAAATATACCAAAGAAATTTTAAAATACAAAGGATAAAAATTAGAGGATACAAAAGAAAAATAATTTAAAGTACAAAAGATTTTAAAAAAGTTTTACGGGCTTTGTTAGAAAAAGCCCAACAAGAGAAAAAATCTTAGTTAACAAATGACTTGTAACTACGAAAGAAAAATATATTTCTTTACCAATGATAAACAGTTAAATTACGAAGGATTTAGAAATACAAAAGATTATGAAGTTATAGGTCGTCATTTTTGTGGCGACCTATCTAAGTTAAAAAATGAAGTAGAATAAGTGATGCAAATGGAGAGTTTTAATCATGTGCCAGTACTGTTAGAAGAGTGCATAGAAGGTTTGCAAATCCAGCCAGATGGAATTTATGTGGATGGAACTTTGGGTGGTGCAGGGCATAGTAAACAAATTGTGAAACGAATATCTGAAAAAGGGCTTCTTTTAGGAATTGATCGAGACGAAGAGGCTATTTGTGTTGCTCAAGAAAGATTAAAAGAATTTTCCAATGTTCAATTTGTGCACGATAATCATGACAATATTAAAGCGATTTTAGCAAAATTAGGAATTCCGTCAGTAAATGGTATTTTGCTAGATTTGGGTGTTTCTTCGTATCAGCTAGATGAAAAAAACAGAGGTTTTAGTTATATGGGGGAAAGTTTGCTAGATATGCGTATGGATAAAAAGGCGAAATTAACAGCAAAAGACGTTGTCAATATGTATTCAGAAGAAAGATTAGCTAATCTCATTTATGAATATGGAGAAGAACGATTTTCAAGAAGAATTGCTAGAAATATTTGTGAATATCGAAAAACAAAAGAAATTGAAACGACAGCAGAACTTGTTAAAATCATAGAAAAATCAGTACCTCGAAAAAAAGGAGAAGGGCATCCAGCCAAGCGAACTTTTCAGGCAATTAGAATTGAAGTCAATAACGAGATTAAACCATTATATCAAACTATTTTGGATTCAATAGAACTACTAAAACCACAAGGTAGATTGTGTGTGATAACCTTTCATTCATTGGAAGATAGAGCAGTTAAAAATGCATTTTTGGATGCAGAAGGAAAGTGTACATGTCCACCAGGATTACCATATTGTATGTGTGGTTCCAAAAAGTTAGGAAAAATGATAACCAAAAAACCAATTTTGCCAAGCGAAGAAGAAATAAAACATAACACAAGAAGCAAAAGTGCAAAATTGCGTATTTTTGAAAAACTTTAAAACTACAAAAGAAAGGAGGAGTAAACATGGCAAAGTATAATTATCAATATGAAACAAGTCCTAGGAAATTAGAGCCAGAGTATCAAAATAAGCCAAAGAAAAAGCCTGTCACAAAGTCTAAAAATGCACCACAAAGAATAAAAGGTAAAAACAAAGCTAGAAAAAAATATAAAATGTCGTTTGAAGCAAAATTTTTCTTTCATAGTATGTTATTTTTTGCGATTATTTTTGCCATGATTGCTTGTCAAGCTTTTGTGAAACAGCGTTATAAAGAAAAAGAAAGTTTGAAGAAAGAGTATAATCAACTTTTAACCAATAGCATGGTTTCAAAAGAAGCAAATGATGATACAAGAAGAATTGCTTCCGAATATGGCATGCAAACTAAATCAGCAACTTTAATTGATTTGGGAACAACAGATTATATTGAAGTTTCTAGTGATGAAGTAGAAGTACAAGAAAGCTTTTGGAACAAAATTGTGAATTGGATAAAAGAGATTTTTTAGAAAAAGGCACTCCTACTAACATTATTATATGTCAGTAGAAGTGCCTTTTTAAAGGTAATACAGTTAATTCAATATAAGTATTAATTGAAGGAATATGAATGGATAGTGTTTTTGTTTCTAAAAGTATTCCTTCACGTAAAGTGTAATCAACAGTTAACTATTTTAAGAATGAGTCGAAAATCTGTTGTTTTTCTGCGAAAGATTTCTTTCCACATTGAACTGCAAACATATTAATTACCTCCTTGTTCCAACAGGAACTTTTAACTTGTTTGTAAACTACAAGTTACATTATATAATATGTCAAGCTAAAAATGAAATTTGACATAATATGGGAAATATGGTATAATATAAATATAGAAACAATTAGAATAAAATAATATATTTTCCCTAGTGTGGGAAAAGAAAGGAGCAAGAAATGGAAAGACGGAAAATTGGAGTAACAGAACTGAAGGTAGAAGATCTTGAGAGGAAGAAACTTGACGTGAAATATGAGGCAGGGGGAGTCAACTGGAAGCTGTTTTTTGATGGCGAAAAGTCGCATTTGATAGCGACAGACTGTGTTTTAACCGAGATGCTGAACGTGAAAGAAGATTCTGTTGAAAGAGGAGATGGAGGTTATGGGGTATTCGGTATTTTAGACAGAGAAGATTTACTTGATTGGATGAGAGATTCAATCAACTGGGAAAAATTTGCTTTAGGTATTCCGGGAGCAAAGGCAACAGGAGGAGCAACAGTGGAGCAGTTTTGTGGATGCTGGAATGCAATGAACCAACATAAGAAGATAGTAGATCGAGATAATGATTGGTTTCTATTGCATAACCCAAGTAAACTGTTTGTTCCGAATAAAGAGGAACAGAACAGATGTCTTGGTTATTGGTTGATGTCGGCTTCGCCATACAACGATGAAAAATTATGGAATGTGTTATACATCGAAATGATATGTCCCCGCGACAGTAGCTTAGACACGAGCTATTACTATGATGATTGCTTTGGAGTTCGTCCCTTAGTTTCTCTACCATCTGATGTTGGGCTGGAATATGACAAAGATCTGGAAATGTGTCTGAAAAAATGGAAGAAACGTTGAGAAGCAAAATTGAGAGAATGCTTGAAAGAGCAAAAGAGTTTTACAAAAAAGGAGAGCGAAAAGAGATTTTTCTTGAAGAGGAACCAAAAGTCGTAGCAATTTTTGGAGGCGACAGATGGATTACTTGGGAGGAAGTTTGTGAAGTCAAGCAGCGGTATTGGCAGGAAGAGGAGGCAGCAGTACAGTTTAATGTTGGACAAAAGTTTGATTTAAATGCAGAACGTATCATCATACTTTGGGATGCAGAAAACTTGGATTTGCCGTCAAAAGAATTTGTGTAGTAGTTTGAAACAGGGATGCTTACTAAAAAGTGTCCCTGTTTTACTTTAATTGCAAAAGGAATTTGACATAAAATGAAAATTATGGTATAATATAATTAACAAGGAGGCTTAGATAGCTCCTAAAGAATAATAATTTATAAAATAGGAGGAAAATAAAATGACGTTAGAAAATTTGAAAAAGGAAAGCGTGCGGGCAAATAATGTAATTGTGGTTTATCCACAGTTACAACAAGAAAAAGTGCTGGATTGCACATGGGCTGAGGAATACAATGGCTGTTTTGCAGTCAATAATGGAACTGTGGCGTTTGCAATTGAGGGAAACTTGTATGTGACGCCGTATACAGAGGCAGTATTACGCACCTTACAGGCAGCAGACTTTCGCTGGGAACGGTTCTATGTCCCATTTTCCAATTGGGATTATCCATACAGCAAAAAAGAAGAGTGGTTACGGCTCCGCAGAAAAGCAGCCAGAAACTAAACAGAGTAAAAAAGTCAGTATTAATCTGACTTTTTTGCTTTTTGTATAAAAAATAATCATAACTTTACCTAATTTGCATATAAATCCAATAGTAGGAGATTATATCAAAAAGGTGGTGTTTTTGGGATGAGAAGACTAGGGAGAATTAATGAATTGTTAGAAATTCCAAGAGAAGTTGTGAGTAAAGTGCCTAAAATTACGGTCACAGCGTTTGATGAAATTTTGATTGAGAATTTTAAGGGAATTTTGGAATACGAAGAATTCTTTGTGCGCATTAGTACCCATATTGGAAATGTAAATATTAATGGTTTTAATTTGAAGTTGAGTCAGATGACAGAAGACGATATTTTGGTTAGTGGCAAAATTGAAGGTTTGGATTTTGAGAGTAAAAGAGGTGAGGAGTAGTGCTTTTTAAATGGTTGTACATATACTTTTTAGGAAGTGTTGATATTGTTGTTGAAGGTTTTTTTATTGAGAGATTTATTAATATTTGCAAAACAGAAAATATTATTTTGTGGAGTTCTAAAATTGAAAAGGGGACAATTTTGAAGGCGAGAATTAGCAAGTCGGATTTCAAAAAAATTCGTCATATTGCTAGAAAAACTTCTTGTAGAGTGATTTTAGAGGACAAAAATGGACTTCCTTTTGTGGTAAAAAAATATAAAAAAAGAAAAGTTTTTGCAGTTACACTTTTGGTGATTGCAATTTTTTGTTTTCTTGTGACAAGATTTATTTGGAATATTGATATTTCGGGGAATGATAAAATTTCAAAAGAAGAAATTCTGTCTGACTTAGGAGGGTATGGAATTTCGATTGGGAAGTTTAAAATGAATTTAGATTTGGAAAAAATCAAAAATGAAATTCGTCTAAAACGTGATGATTTGGCTTGGATCGGGATTGATATTAAGGGAACCAATGTGATTGTGAATGTGGTTGAAGCGATTGAAAAGCCAGAAATTGTGGATGAGAATACGCCATCGAATATTTTGGCAGATAGAAGTGGGACTGTTTCAAAAATGGTTGTGAGAAATGGAACGGCAAGGGTAAATGTTGGAGATGCAGTCAATGTTGGGGATTTGCTAGTTGAAGGAGTGATGGAAGGAAAATATACAGGAATAAGAGAAGTAGGAAGTGATGCTGATATTTATGTGGTAAGTACTCATGAAAAAGAAAAAAAAGAGGCGTTTATTCAGGAAAATAGCGAAAGAACAGGGAATGTGGAAAAAAATGTAGAAATTTATATTCATAATTTTAAAATATTTTTCAATAAAGGGGTTCCAAAATTTCAAAATTGTGATACAATAAGAACATATAAAAAAGTAAAACTATTTTCTAATTATTATATCCCTATAGAAATTGTAAATGTTACTAATTTTGAGACACAAAAAAACTTTAAAAATCTTACGGAGGCAGAGCTTACAGAGAAATTAACAAAAGAGTTACAAAAGGAATTAAATCAAGAATTAAACATTTCTGATTTGAGTAATGTACAGCAAAATGTTATTTCCGTAGCAGATACGGACGGAGTAACAGTCAAAGTAATGTATGAAGTAGAAGAGAAAATAGGAACGAAAGATTGAGGAAAGGAATTTGAAAATATGGAAGAAAGAAGTTTAAAAGTACTTGCGAATGACACAACTTTTTTTAACAAAATCTCAAATACTTTAACAAAATTATTAATCCCAACGAAAATTGGATTAAATGGCATGCTTATTACACTAAAGAGAAATGCAGTTTTGAAAACATATGAAAATTATAAATCAGTAGATAGAGAAGATACCAATAAAGAGGAAATATTGCGTAATCGTTATGAGGAAAGTTACACCTTATATTTAGAGTCCATTGATAAATACATTATGGATTCTGTTTATAAAAAAGTAAAAAGTGGAGCTGCCTCTTCTTTTGAGCAAAATGCGTTATCTAATTATTACAATGTCGTTCATTTAAAAGATAAAGAATACAATGAGTATAAAGCAAGAAAGCAGAAATTTTTGCTGGATTTGGATTACGAAAGTGTTTTAAATGGTGGCAAAGAAAAATTAGTCAAAAGATACCGTAAATTGTATATTGAAAAAAGTGATGAATTGTATAAATCAATTTTAAAACATTATTCTGTAAAATTGGCGGATGGCATAAAAGAAAAGAATTTAAATCAAATTGAGTTATACAAAAGTATCTTTTTGACATTAGATGATTATGTGAAAACTATTTTGCCTATGAAATTAGAAGATGATTTTAGGGATTTTGAAAAAATTAAAAAAGCATATGACGAACTTGACAGATTTGATATTGGTAAATTGGATGAAAAAGATTTTTTGGAAAAAAATGTCATTTTACTTGGTATGAGCAGAACTTTGTTTACGCATAGTTTGCCTCTTGTGGCGGCAGAACAATGCTATCAAAAATTGCTAAAAGATACACGTAGTTTGATTGTAACAACCAAGCAAGAAACGAAACAAGAGGAAATTTATCAGACATTATTGAAGGTTATTCAAAATTATAATGAAAAATTGTTGTCTACAAAAGTGTATTGGGAAAAGCCAGATGAAAGAGATTCCTATAAGAAATTTTGGACAGAGTATAGTCAGGCAACTTCAGATGATGAAAGAGAAATTGCAGTTTTGAAAAAGGAATTGCACGATGTGCAAGAAGATACACCAAAGGCAAAACAAATACGTCAATTTTATAAAAATAGATTGGTGGAATTTGGAGTAATGAGACAATTAAAAAATTCTTGCCAAACATTAGAGGATATGAAACTAACAAAAGTAGAAGTGTAGAGGTTAAAAATGAGGCAATATGCAGAAGATCGGAAGA
>CAMSEX010000017.1 GCA_947057875.1 uncultured Clostridium sp. | reverse complement strand
AAAGAGAAAAGCCGAAAATATATATTACATTTACGTTACAAAAATGTTACTAAAATGTAATATATAAGTACTTGATTTTTTTTTATAAACGTTGTATAATAAATAATGATAAATGATTAAAAGGAGAAATACTATGAAAAAGAAGATTTTTAGTATGATATTAATAATAATGGTAGCGATTTTTGCCATGTCAACTGCAGTAAATGCATTAAGTTTTACAGCTGCTATGTCAACAAATTCTACAACAGTTCAGGAAGCAACGGAATTTACAGTGAGAATTAGAGTTTCTAATTTGGATGTTGGAACCAATGGAATTAATTCTTTAAAAGGTGATTTAAAATATGATACAGACATATTTGAACCAATTAATGAATCAAGTGTAATTGGATTGAATAAATGGAATGCAACTTATGATAACACAACAGGAAAAATTGAATTAACGAAAAGTATGTTTGTTTCGTCAACACAAGAAGTTTTGTCAATTACGTTTAAAACAAAAGCAGGGGTAACAGGTAAAAAAGGTTCGATAGCATTTAATAATATTACAGCTTCTAATAGTGAAACTGATATATCTGCAACTGATATTTCAACTTCGATTACAGTTGGCACACCTGATTCCACAAATAATACAACAAATACAGCCAATACAACAAACACAAGCAATAATACTTTATCTATTCCTACGATAACAAGTAATACAAATGCAAATAATACAGCTAATAACACAAATAATACAAACACAGCTAATCGAACTAACACAACAAATGTGACAAATACAAATACTTCTAATGTTTCAAGCTATGTTAACACAATGACAAACACAACTTCAAATGAAAATATGCCAAAAACAGGTGTGAGTGATACGCTTCTTGTTTTAACAGTAGTTGCAATAGCAGTAGCATTTGGGTTTTATGTGAAAATTGAGAAATTGAATAAAGATATGTAAGAAAAAAATTTAGGCAGATAAAAAATCTGCCTTTTTTTATTTTATATAAAAAGTCAAAAAAATCCTTGTTTTTTCTTTTAAAAACGTGTACAATATAAATGTAAAGAAAGAGGAGAAAAGATGAAAGAGTTAGAAGAAAGTATAGGTTATGTTTTTAAGGATAAAGATTTGTTAAAAAATGCGTTAACGCATACATCATATGCATATGAGAATAAAGTCAAAAGTAATGAGAGATTGGAATATTTGGGAGATAGTATTTTGGAATTTGTCAGTAGCAAATATTTATTTGAGAATTTTGAAAATTTGTCAGAAGGAGAAATGACTAAAGTTAGGGCTTATAGTGTTTGCGAGGAGAGCCTTTTTAAGATTGCGCAAAAGCATAATTTTAGTGATTTCTTATATTTGGGAAGAAGCGAGAAAATGTCTCATTCTGTTAAAAAAGCGATAATTGCAGATAGTGTGGAAGCAGTGATTGCAGCTATTTATTTGGATGGTGGTTTAAAGCCTACTGAAAAATTTATTTTAGAAAATATTAAAGAACAAATTGAGTTTGCTAGTCAGAATGTTGGAATGAAGGATTATAAAACCGTTTTGCAAGAAGAACTTCAGAAAAATGGAGAAGTTATAATTAAGTATAATTTGATAAAAGAAGAAGGACCTGATCATGCTAAAATTTTTACAGTAGATGTAGAATGTGACGGAAATAAAATGGCAGAAGGAACTGGAAAAAGTAAGAAAAAAGCAGAAATGGAAGCCGCGAGAAAAGCTTTAGAACGAAGGAAGGAAAAAATATGAAAAAACAATATATTATTCCAATATTTGTGCCACATTTGGGTTGCCCAAATGATTGTACTTTTTGTAATCAACGACAAATTAGTGGACAACAAAAAATAGTAACACCTCAAGATGTAAAAGAAATAATTGAATATTATTTAAGCATTTTTGAAGAAAAAGATGCAACGAAAGAAATTGCTTTTTTTGGGGGAAGTTTTACGGGAATTGATGTGGAAACCCAAAATGAGTTGCTAGGTGTGGCGTATGAGTATGTTAAACAGAAAAAAATTGATAGTATCCGAATTTCGACCAGACCAGATTACATTGATAGAAAAACATTGAAACGACTAAAAAAATTCAAAGTCAAAACAATTGAGCTAGGCGTTCAGTCAACTAATGATTATATTTTGCAAAAGTGCAAAAGAGGGCATACATACAAGGACGTAAAGCGTGCTTCTCGTTTAATTCGTTTTTATGGCTTTCGATTGGGGCATCAAATGATGGTAGGGTTGCCGGATAGCACACGATTAGATGAAATGAATACAGCACGTGATTTGATAAAATTAAAGCCTAAAATGGTACGAATTTATCCTGTTTTGGTAATTAAAGATACGGAGCTAGAGCAGGAGTATATGAGAGGCGAGTATGAGCCATTGACGTTAAGGCAAGCAGTTGAAATTTGCAAGGAACTAAATCAATTTTTTGAGAAAAAAAAGGTAAAAGTGATTCGTATTGGACTTCAAAGCACAGATATGATTATGAGTTCTGAAAAGCCAGAAAGTGTAGTGGTTGCAGGGCCTTATCATGAAAATATTAGGCAGTTAGTGAGCTCGTCTTATTATTATGATGTGATTAATGAGAAAATCAAGAAAATTAATACCAAAGCAAAAGAGATAAAAATAACGGTTAATCCACAGCTTGTGAATGAAATTGTGGGTTATAAGAGAGAAAATATTGAGAAAATAAAAGAGAATTATAATTTAGATGTGAAAATTGAGCAAAATTGGAAATATAGTTTGAAAAAAATTGAGGTGGAAATCACAAAAACTTATAAGGAATTTGCAGACGATGACGAAAATTGTGTAAAAAAGTAGGATAAAATACCACAAATTGCCAATACTAAAAGTATGAAAAAGATAATCAAAGAATATAGTTTATTTATTTTAGGAAGTATAATTGCGGCTATGGGGACGAGTTTGTTTTTGCTTCCGAACCAATTATCCAGTGGTGGTTTTTCGGGAATTGCCACTATTTTGTATTATTTGTTTAACATTCCAATGGGAACGACGATTATTTTTTTGAATATTCCAGTTTTTATTTTGGCGTTTATTAGAGAAGGCAAGCAGTTTGTGCTAAAAACAATTGTGGCGACTTTTGTTTTTTCGGAGGCAATTAATTTTTTTGAGAAAATTGAACCAGTCACAAATGACAAAATTTTGGCAAGTGTGTATGGCGGAATTATCATTGGAATTGGTTTGGCGCTTGTGTTTAAAGGGAAAAGCTCGACAGGTGGAACTGATTTGATTGCTAATATAATTGTGACTTATAATAACGAAGTCAGCCTTGGCAATGTGTTGCAGAGTTTAGATATTATTGTGGTAATTTTGAATATTATATTTTTAGGTGAAATCGAAATTGGTTTATATTCTGCAATTGCGATATTTTTGATTAACAAAATGCTAGATTTGATTTTTGAAGGTATTAATTTTAGTAAAATGATTTACATTGTTTCTGATGAATACGAAGCAATTGCAGATGTGATTAATCGAGAGATAAAACGTGGAGCGACAGGATTGTACGGAAAAGGTATGTATACAAATGAGGAAAAAATGATTGTAATGTGTGTTGCCAAACGAAAACATATTATTAAAATAAAAGAAATCTCGAAGCAAATTGACCCAGATGTTTTTGTCATTGTTACTGATGCCAGAGAAGTTTATGGGCTGGGGTTTAAAAATTGACAAATTATGTGAAATATGATATAATAAATTAAAACAAATATTATAGGAGGTGCATAATTATGTTTGCCCAAAGATTTTTGGCAATAAAAAAGGCACAAAAACAACAGGAACAGAAAAGAAGAAAGGATGAGAAGAAAAAAGCAAAATAATAAAAAAGCTGGCTTTAGGTGCCAGCTTTTAGATTTATTTTACAGTAAATTTTAGTTCTTCATTTTCGCATTCGACCAAAATTGTTTGACCAGTAACTACTTCAGATTTTAAAATCATATCTGAAATTTCATCTTCGATATATCTTTGGATGGAACGACGAAGTGGTCTTGCGCCATATTTCAAATCGGTTCCTTTGCTTAGCAAGAATTTTTTTGCCTCAATTGAAATTTCTAAAGAGATATTTTTGCTGTCTAAGGCAATTTGTGTTTTTGCTAATAGCAAATCAACAATTTGTAATAGTTCATCTTCAGAAAGTGGGGCAAAGGCAACAATTTCATCAACGCGATTCAAAAATTCTGGGCGGAACGTTTCTTTTAAAGCACCAAGCATTTTGTCATTATCCAGAATAGATTTACTTCCAAAACCAATAGAATTATTATTCAAATTAGAACCAGCATTAGAAGTCATAATAATAATTGTGTTTTCAAAATTAATAATATTTCCTTGCGAATCGGTTAATTTTCCGTCATCTAAAACTTGTAACAAAATATTAAATACATCAGGATGTGCTTTTTCGATTTCGTCTAATAAAATAATTGAATATGGTTTACGTTTCACTTTTTCGGTTAATTGACCAGCATCATCATAACCAACATATCCTGGAGGAGAACCAATTAATTTTGCCGTAGAATGACTTTCCATATATTCTGACATATCCACTCGAATGATAGCATCTTCTGAGCCAAACATTTCATAGGCAAGTGATTTAGCAAGTTCCGTTTTACCAACACCAGTTGGACCAACAAAAATGAAAGAAGGTGGACGTTTTGTACTTTGAAGTCCAGCACGGTTTCTGCGAATTGCTTTGGAAACAGCTTCCACAGCTTTATTTTGTCCGATAATACGACGATGAAGATTGCCTTCTAAGTTAAGCAATTTTTGAGTTTCAGCTTCTGTAATTTTGGTAACAGGAATTTTTGTCCAGCGTTCAATGACTTCTGCAATATCTTGAACATTCAAAACAGAAGGTGTTAGCGTGGCTTCGATTTCCTTCATTCTTTCTGTTAAAGTGCATTCTTTTGTCTTCAAATCTGCGGCCTTTTGGTAGTCTTCGATAGAGTCAGAAGAGACGGCTTCTTCTTTTTCTTCTGTCAACTTTTTCAATTCATTTTTAATCATTTCAAGTTCATATAATGCCTTATTTCCTAAATTAATCTTTGAACAAGCTTCGTCAATCAAATCAATGGCTTTATCTGGCAAAAATCTATCATGAATATATTTTTCGGACATTTTTACGGTTTTTTCAATTACGTCATCAGAGATTAAGACTTTATGGAATTCTTCATAATATTTTTTGATGCCTTTTAAAATTCCAATGGCATCTTGAATAGAAGGTTCTTCCACCATAACCGGTTGCAAACGTCTTTCTAAAGCAGTGTCCTTTTCAATATATTTTCGATATTCTCTCAAAGTGGTTGTACCGATTAATTGAATATCACCATTCGATAAGGCTGGCTTTAAAATATTAGCAGCGTTCATAGAATGTTCAGCATCGCCAGCACCGATAATGTTGTGAACTTCATCTATCACTAAAATGATATTTCCATAAGATTTGCATTCATCAATAAGTGACTTCATACGGGCTTCAAATTGACCGCGAAATTGTGTTCCAGCAATAATAGCAGTAATGTCAATTAAGTAAACTTCTTTATTTAGCAGTTTTGCAGGAACTTGTTGGTTGGCAATTTTAATGGCTAAACCTTGCGCAATGGCTGTTTTTCCAACACCGGGTTCGCCAATTAGGCAAGGGTTATTTTTAGAGCGACGATTTAAAATTTGTGTAATACGTTGTATTTCGCGCTCGCGACCAATTACTTCGTCTAATAGACCATTTTTAGCTTTTTCTGTTAAGTTAGTTCCAAATGTATCTAAAAATCGTTTTTTTGTATTTTTTGGTTTTTTATTTACTTTTACAGCTTTTTTCTGATTTCCGCCTGCATTAGAAGAGTTGTTTCCATTGGCATTTTGTGCTTGATTATTAAAACCTCGAAACATACTAAGAATACCTGTAAAAGGATTATTTCCTTCTGAGATTTCTTCCACATTCATGGCTTCAAAAGGCATTTCGCCAGAAAAATCTTGAAAAATTTCCTCAAACTGATTCGACATATCTTCTAATTCATCTTGTGATAAATTAGCATTTTTAACAATCACATCTAGTGGATTAATGCCACGTGTTTTGGCACAATTGTAGCATAGTCCTTCGGTTGATGTTTTGCCATTTTCTGTTTTGTTAATAAAAACAACAGCTGTGTTTTTATTGCAATTTGAACATAACATAATATTTCTCCTTAAAATGTTTATAATAATTAATCATATAATATTTTTTAAAATTAGTCAACCTTTTCTAACTTGTGATAAACTTTTTTTCCTTTTTTTAAAATGGCATAATTTTCCGTAAAGTCTTTGTCTGATAAAAGGTAAGTTATATCGCTCATTTTTTCATCATTTAGAGAAACGGCACCTTGTGCAATTAAGGTTTTTGCTTGACTTTTTGAGGTAACAATACCAGATAAAACTAAAGCATCTAAGATTGATATATTTATGTTATCCAATTTTGTAGACGGCATACTAGCGAGATTACCTTGTCCACCAAACAAAGCGTTAGTAGCATCTTCTGCTTCGATGGCTGCTTGCTCGCCATGAATTAATTTAGTAATTTCAAAAGCAACTTTGCGTTTGGCATCATTTATTTTTTCATCTTTTAATAAAGCCATTTCTTGAATTTCTTCCATTGGAATAAAAGTAAGCAATTTGGCTACATTGATAACATCTGCGTCATCGATATTGCGCCAGTATTGATAAAATTCGTAAGGAGAAACTTTTTCGGAGTCAAGCCAAAGTGCGCCTTTTTCTGTTTTTCCCATTTTTTTGCCTTCTTTGGTGGTTAGTAGTTTAAAGGTTAGCCCAAAAGAATCGTCTTTGCCAATTTTTCGGATTAAGTCAACACCACCAATAATGTTAGACCATTGGTCGTTTCCACCGATTTCAAGTTTGCAACCATAGGTGTTGTACAAATGCAAAAAGTCATAAGATTGCATTAACATATAGCCCATTTCAAAAAAAGTAAGTCCTGTTTCTAAGCGGTTTTTGTAACATTCTGCGGCAAGCATTTTGTTAACTGAAAATAAAGTTCCAATTTCTCGCATAAAATCAATGTAATTTAAGTTTAAAAGCCAGTCTGCATTGTTTACAATGATAGCAGCATTTTCGCCTTCAAAACTAACGAATTTTTCAATTTGCTTTTTGATGGCGGCAACATTGTGGTCAATATCTTCACGAGTTAACATTTTTCGGATATCTGTTTTTCCACTAGGGTCACCAATAACTGCAGTTCCACCGCCAACTAAAATAATTGGTTTGTGCCCATATTTTTGCAAATTAGATGCGACCATAAGTGACACAAAATGTCCAACATGCAAACTATCTGCAGTAGGGTCGATTCCAATATAAAATGGTACAGATTGTTTGCCTAAAAGTTCTTTGATTTCCTCTGGATGAGTTAATTGTTCAATATATCCACGTTCTTGTAGAACATCAAAAATATTATTCATAATGATTGTCCTCCTTAAATTTTATCTATTATATCAAAAACAATTAGAGAAAGCAACAAAAATGAGAGACTTATTAATAAAAAATTGAATTTAAGAATATTTTTGGAATTTTACTATACTTTTGTAAAATATTATTATACAATAAAGAAATAGTAAGAAGAATAAAAAAGTTGTTTAGAAAAAGCAAAAAAAGGGAAGAATATGAAAAAGGAGAAAGAAATATGAAACGAAAATGGGATGTTACGAAAATAGTTTTGCAAGAATTGGTGTTAAGATTAAGAGCAGAGGAAGAGTTTTTAAAAAATATAAATCAGGTGGATGTTTTGTATGAAGTAAGTTTTAGACCGAAAGAAGAAAATCCATTTTATAGGATATTAAGTGCAATTGGCATAGAAGACGAAGAGGAAGTTGAAGAAATAATTGAGAACTTTTTACAGGAAAGCAAAGAAGTGGAGGTTTTAGTAGATGAATTTTGCCAAAAATATTTTGAATTTCGGGGAGGAATAGATGATTTTTAGGCCAGATGCGATTTATTTTGAGCCAGATATTGAAAATTATGTATTAGGAAATGAGTTGTTACAGAAATATGAAAATGTTCCTAAGTTTGTAATTGAAAATCATAATAATATTCCACAGATGCGAAGTCAAAGTAACTCGGAGTTTCCCAAAATGAAAAAACATTTAATTATAGCAACTCGAAAAACACATAAATATACAGAAAATCATAAAGTTTCTGACTATTTGGTGCCATATACATCATCAGGTTGTACAGCAATGTGTTTGTATTGTTATTTAGTTTGCAATTATAACAAATGTGCGTATTTGAGATTATTTGTTAATCGTGAGCAGATGTTAGATAAAATCATCAAAACAGCTGAAAAAAGTGAGAAAGAGCTAACTTTTGAAATTGGAAGCAATAGTGATTTGATTTTAGAAAATTCGATTACTAACAATCTGGTTTGGACAATAGAAAATTTTGCAAAATCGAAAAAAGGATTCCTAACATTTCCTACGAAATTTGATATGGTGGATCCTATTTTAGACTTAAAAGGCAAAGAAAAAATCATTGTTCGAGTGAGTGTCAATCCAGAAGAACTAATTGACAAAATTGAGCTGGGAACGTCGCCACTGAAAAATCGAATACAAGCCATTAACAAATTATGCCATGCAGGGTATCGAGTTGGAATTTTGATTGCTCCAATTATTTTAGTGGATCAGTGGAAAGAAAAATACAAAGAGTTGATTTTGGCTTTATACGAATTGCTGGAGCCTTGTGCAAAATCGAGTGTGTTTTTTGAACTTATTTTTATGACATATAGTTATATTCACAAAATGATTAATAGTGAGGCTTTTCCAAATGCAATGAATTTATATAATCCAGAACTAATGACGGTTCGCGGGCGTGGAAAATATTGTTATAAAAAAGAAATCAGAGAAGAATCAGAAAAGTTTCTACTAGAACTTCTAAAGACGTATTTTCCCAAAAATAAAATTTGGTATGTAAGTTAATTTTTTTACGAAAGCACTTGACTTGAGGCAAAGGTAAGGCATATAATTCAATTAATAGAATGTACAAATAGATGATAATTAGCATATTATATACTAGGTGATTAATTTGAGAGAAAAGCAATATAATCGAGAAAAATGTGTTCAATATGCAAATCAATGGGCACTTTCTAGAAATCCTAGTTATTATGATTATGAAAAGATTGGTGGAGATTGTACAAATTTTGCGTCACAATGTATTTATGCAGGTTGTGGTGTAATGAATCCCAAATTGTGGTATTATGGGAATGCCAATAATAAATCTCCTTCGTGGACAGGAGTGGGATTTTTGTATGATTTTTTAATGAATAACAAATCAGTTGGACCACGCGGTATTGAAGTGCTACAAAATCAAATTCAAATAGGAGATTTGATACAATTGTCTCAAGATGGGCAAAGATTTTCGCATAGTTTGATTGTGGTAGGCATTCAAAATGCGAATTATTTAGGGGATATTTTGATTGCAACCCATTCGCAAGATGCTTTAAATAGACCAGTTGCGACATATGAATTCCAGAAAATTCGATTTGTGCACATTATTGATACTGTTAAGCTTTAAATGTTACAGTATCAATATGCATTTGTGAAGAAACTGCATTCATTAGAAAACTTACTAACAAGGAGGAAAAATGAGAATAGCTATTATTTCAGATATACACGGAAATTTAGAAGCACTCAAAACAACATTAGCAGATATTCAAAAAAGAAAAATTGATAAAATATTTTGTTTAGGTGATATTGTAGAAAAGGGACATCATCCAGAAGAATGTGTTAAATTAGTACGAAAAAATTGTGAAGTGGTGGTGCAAGGGAACTGCGATGTGGATATGGACACTTCGATTTATCAAAAACCGTTACACAATATTCCAGTTGAATTAATGCACGCAAGGGTAAATTGGCTAAATCGCATGTTGTCAAATGAGTCAAAAGAATTTTTGTTAAGCTTGCCATTTTGCTATGAGTTTTATATGAGTGGAAGTTTAATAAGACTGTTCCACGCTTCTCCACTAAAAAAGACAAATGTAACTATAAATGAAGATTCATATGAAGACAAATATAAAATGTTTGAGCCAAGTCAAAATACAGTTTCGCGGAGAAATAGCGGATGTGGTCATTTATGGACATTTGCATTGCCCTTATATGAATAAATTTTATAATAAGACGCTAATTAATGTAGGGAGTGTCGGAAATAGTTTTAATGTGATTAGGGATAAACAAAAAGATAGTGATGTTTTGGAGATAACAGCAAGTCATTATTTGATTTTAGAAGGCGAATATAATGCTAAGGAATATGGAGCAGATTTTAGTTTTGAATTTGTAAGAGTACAGTATGATATTGATAAAGAGTTGGCAGATTTGGATCAAAATTTGGAACCTGAGGATTATGAAAAAGAGCTACGAGAAGGTGTTTATCGAAACATGAGTAAAATTGAAGATAAAGCAAGAGAACTGGAGAAAAAGAGGAAAATATGAGAGATTTAAGAATTGAAAAATTAGCGAATCATTTGATTACATATTCAATAGATTTGAAGAAAAATGAGAAAATTTTAATCGAAGTCATTGGGATAGATGGAATTCCACTTGCTAAAGCAATTATGAAAGAGGCATATAAAATTGGAGCAATGCCATTTTTTCATTTGATTGACCAGTCGCTTCTTAAGGAAATGTTAAAGGATTTGTCAGAAGAGCAAGTTAAATTGTATGCGAAATATGACGAGGCTCGTATGAAAGATATGGATGCTTATATTGGAATTAGAGCTTCTAATAATGCTTCAGAAATGACTGGAATTGCACAAGATAAGTTAAAATTATACAATGAGTTATACACGGTTCCTGTTCATTTTGTGGAAAGAGTGCTTCATACAAAATGGTGCATTTTGCGATATCCCAACAATTCCATGGCACAAATGAGCAAAATGAGTTTGGAAGATTTGGAAGATTTTTATTTTAAAGTATGTAATTTGGATTATAGAAAAATGTCAAAGGCGATGGAACCTTTGGTTGAGCTCATGAACAAAACGGACAAAGTTCGTATTGTTGGCAAAGACACAGATCTTAATTTTTCAATCAAAGGAATTCCAGCAGAAAAATATCGAGGTACCTTTAATGTTCCAGATGGAGAAGTGGCATCTAGCCCTGTGAAAAATAGCGTGAATGGCTATATTACTTATAACACAGAAACGAGTTATAATGGTGTTACTTTCAATCATATTCGTTTTGAATTTGAAAATGGAAAAATTGTAAAAGCGACAAGTAATCATACCGAAGAGTTAAATCAAATTTTAGATACAGATGAAGGAGCACGTTATATTGGAGAATTTGCGATGGGTGTAAATCCCTACATTGAAAAGCCAATTGGCGATACTTTATTTGACGAAAAAATAAAAGGAAGTTTTCATTTTACACCAGGCGATGCCTTGGAGGAAAGTGACAATGGAAATCGTTCGAGTATTCATTGGGATATTGTGAATATTCAAACACCAGAGTTTGGTGGTGGAGAAATTTGGTTTGATGATGTGCTAATCAGAAAAGATGGTTTGTTTGTGCTAGAAGAATTGTTGCCACTCAATCCCGAAAATTTGGTGTAAAATATTACATTTTTGTAACATTAAAAAAATCTATTGACAAAATAAAAAAATTAGTATAAAAGTAAATTAACAAAAGAATATGGAGTATAAGGAGAAACAGAAGATGGGAAAATTTTTTAATGATGAGGAAAAAGTAAGTAAAAAAGATTGGTTGACAAGTTTACTTTTGTGTTGGTTTTTGGGATTTTTTGGAATACATCGTATTTATGCTGGAAAAATTGGAAGTGGATTTTTAATGTTATATGGCACCATTGTAGCAGGATGTATGTTAGCAATGAATCGATATTTAGGTGCGATTGCGTTTGTGATTGTTGGGGCATTTGTACTTAGTGATTTCTTGAATATTCTATTAAAATGTTTTAGAGATGTACATGGAAAAGAGATTTCAGAAGATACAGTAATTAAATAAGAAATATTTTGTAAAAGGCAGGTTTTGACCTGCCTTTATAATTTCTTTCATTATTTTATTCAAAATTAATCTTTGCAATAACCGTTACATAATTTTCTAATGATTAAATTTACAATGTTAAATAAATTTGAAATTAAAAAGTAAGCAACGGCACCAATTAAAATACCAACTGAAAGAGAGCCAACAACTAAGCTAGTAGCAGCTAAAGCGAAAACACTTGTAATGATAGAACCAACTGCTGCTGTGATTAAACATGAATCATCTAATATGGCACATTGATGTTTTCCACCACAGAATGCAGTAACAAAAACATACAGTAATACTAAAATTCCTAAAACTAAAGTTACATAAAGTAAAATAGGAATTGTAGTAATAAGTCCACTATAAAAAATTGCTGCAATTCCGATGGCTGCAAGTAAAGTGCCAACAATGCTGAAAAGGCAACAACATGGATTGTTTGTACTTTTATTCATACACATAATATTCCCTCCTTTATAATATAGCATATGAAACAATTGGCAAAATGGTGTGAATATGTTATAATAATTAAAGTAAAAAATTATATTTTAGGAGGATTAAATGCCAGAATTTTTAGTGGATTTGTTAAAAAAACAGTATGGTAAAAAGCTTGCCAATCAAATATTAGAAGGTTATTTTGTGCAGCGAAAAACAACACTTCGTGTGAATACGATTAAAAGTAATAGCGAAAAAATTCAAGCAGAATTTGAAAAACTAGGAATTGTTTATAAAAGTCCCATATGGAGTGAAGATGCATTGATTTTAGAAAATGCAAATGAAAAAGATTTGCAAGATTTGGAGATGTATCAAAATGGCGAAATCTATTTGCAAAGTTTGTCTTCGATGCTGCCTGCTCTAGTTTTAAATCCCAAAAAGAACGCAGATATTTTAGATATGGCAGCGGCACCAGGTGGAAAAACGACACAATTAGCAGCAATGACGCAAAATGAAGCCCATATTACAGCATGTGAAATGAACCATATTCGAGCAAAACGTTTGCAGTATAATTTGGAAAAACAGGGGGCTTGTAGTGTTTATTTAATGGAAATGGATAGTCGCAAAATGGATGACTTTTTTGCCTTTGATAGTGTTTTATTGGATAGTCCTTGTAGTGGAAGCGGAACTTTGAATGGTAAAAATCCTAATATTGGAAAATTTTTTACAATGCATTTAATAGAAAAATCAACAAAGTTACAATTTGATTTGTTAAAAAAGGCGCTGAAAGTTTTAAAGTCAGGGCATGAAATAGTGTATTCTACATGTTCTATTTTGGAACTTGAAAATGAAGATATAGTCAAGAGAATTCTGGCTTTAGGTAATGCAGAAATTGTACCAATTGAGTTTCTGCGGAATGGAAGAATTGCCACTTCTTCCGAGCAAGTTAGTAGGAACGCTATGTGTGTGTCCGAATGAGTTCTATGAGGGATTTTTTATAGCTAAAATAAGGAAAAGATAAAGAAAAGTATTGCTTTTTTTGTGTCAAATATAGTATAATGATAAAAATTAATTGGCAAAAAGGAGAGAAAAATTACGATGAAGCAGGGAAACAATCATAAAAAAAAGAAAATAATTATCATTTCTATTATTTTTTTAATGGTGTTGCTAATTGCGACTTTAGCGACCTATAGCTATTTTGCAAAAAATTCTAAAAATGATGTGATAAAAAATGAGTTGTTTGCTTGTATGAGAAACGATGATTTGAATTTTTTTGCAGATTACAAATTATATACTAAAATTTCGGAGCGATTAAAAACAGATAATTATCATTCAAATGCTGCAATTACACTTTCTAGCACAATGGAAAATGATATGTTGTCTGATTTGGATTTATCAAAATTTGAATTTAATTATGAACAGACGAAAAATAATCAAACTAAACAAAATTATCATAAATTAGTAGCAAGATATGCGAGTAATCATTTGCTAACACTAGATTTTATTTCAAATGAAGATCAATTTGCACTAAAATCGGATGAAATAGTAAATCGTTTTGTAGGGACGAATAGGGAAAATGGGCAACAGATTATCGAAAAATTGCTTGACAGAAATATGGATTACGCTATATTGAGAAAACTTAAAAATTTTGTAATTGAGAGAGAAATGATTGACTTTATGAAAATTGCAAAAGTAAATGGATTATATGACTATATAAAGATTTTAGAAAATTATACAAAACCAGAGAATATTTCAAAAAAAGAAAATGTAGTTTTGACATTGAATTCGGAGCAATTTGCAACAACAGAATACACAGTTTCACTTGACAAAAATGGAACAACTCAGTTGTTAAATGAAATATCTCAAAAGATAAAAAATGATGACAAGATCATTCCAGAATTAGTAGTAACCAATATTCAGAATTTTGAAGAAGATAGTCCAATTTTTGAGTAC
>CAMSEX010000016.1 GCA_947057875.1 uncultured Clostridium sp. | reverse complement strand
ACTATAACCTACACTCTTTCCCTACACGACGCTCTTCCGATCTCTAAAAATTCTTTAATTTGCACAACACGCACCTCCTATGACTTGATTAATTCCCTTGCTAAAAATTTCCCATTCTTCTTTCTTGGCTTTTAAATGCTTTCTTCCCTCTTTTGTAATGGTATAATATTTTCTCTTTTTGGCAGTTGATTCGTCCCAATAAGAAATAATCAAACCATTTTCTTCCAAGGCATGCAAAATTGGATACAAGGTCCCTTCTTTGAGCTCAAACGCGTTTTCCGACCTCTCTTTCAAATCCTTAATCATTTCATAGCCATACATATTTTGCGTTTCCAAAAGTCTTAAAACTAGCAAAGTTGTACTTCCTTTCATTAATTCTTTGTTAATTTTCATATTTTCCTCCCTTCCTATGCATAGTAATTCTATGTATTTTTATACATTGTATATCTAGGTATCAAAAATGTCAAGTCTTTTTTATAAAAAAATTGAGATTGCAAGATTACAATCTCAATTTTCTTCTTATTTATAAATATGACATTCTAAATTTTTTCTACCAAACAATAAACATTCTCCAAGCGAATCCATCCAAATGTCTAACCTGCTGTTATTAATCGCTCCACCTGTATCTTGTACCACGAACCAGCCACCATTTGGCTTATTCGCAAAATATGGTATATACATAACAGTTCCTGCTGGATAGGCACTTCCTGCCGCAACTGTGTACCATGATGATGCAGTCGCACCACTTGATGTTCGCGTATTTCCACCACATGATGCCGCACAATACGCTGTTGTGTTTAAAGTAACTACAGTTGGTGTTTTTCCTTCTGTACTTGCAGCAGCACTAGCACCTCTAGCACCTGACCTTGAAGTTACTTTTGTTGCAATTTGAATGATTTTATCCACAGGTTCTTTTATTACTGTTTCAGAAATAATCGCTCTTTCAAGTTCTACGTCATCTTGAAGTTTTACCTTACATTTGACTTCTTTTAAGCCATTTTCGCCTTCTTGCAAAACTCGATTGGTCGTCTCTCCTTTTGAATTAGATACGTCTTTTGTAACTGTTTCAAATGGAATTTCAATTTGTTCTGTTATAATTTTTTCTGTTATAGTTACATAATGCCCTAAAATTTCCTCTGTTGTAACATCAGCAATTTCTTCTGCTATTACCTTCTTCTCAGCTGTTTTTTTGCTAATGGTAATTGTTTTTGTAAAATCAATATCTGCTTCTAAATCAGGATATACTTCCTCATCTGATTCTAATATAATATGATTTTCTGCTAAAATATCTAAAACACACTTTTGCGATGTCATAACCGATGTCTTGCAATCATCTGCAAATACAATTTTAATTGTCTCGACTTCCGATTTAGCAGCCAATACCCCAATTGTAAACATACTTAGCAATATAATACTCACGAAAGCAATTTTACGAATTATCTTAATGGATAATTTGTCATATGTTTTCATAAATTTGTCCCTCCTTCAAGTGACAGGTTTATTATATTATTAAATCATTATTTTGTCAATCCATTTTTCCTATCATCATCAATTTTCTTTTTATTTTTTAGTTTGATTTCCAAGCTGTGTTTCTATATAATATGAAAAATATTTTTGATTATGACAAATTTAATTTCTTTTCTATTTCTTGTTCAAACTCTGCTTCCGCTAACATCGTTTTAGAAGAAATTCTCAGCAACGGAATATTCATATATTCTAAAATTTCTTCTTTCATTTTATCTCTCTGTTTTTGCTTTTCTTGCTCATGATATTTTCCATCTACTTCTATGGCTAAAACAGGTTTATTAATACTGTCTGTATATAGTGCAAAATCTACATGAGAATCATGCAAAATAAATTGCTTTATTTTTTCGTTTTTATTTAAGTATTTTTCATCTGTCACAAACATAGCTAATAATAACTTTACTTTTAACTTATATTTCCCATTTTTCTTTTGCAGATAATTCAATAATAAATGATACATTTTCTCTTCATATGGGTTTTCAATATCTGGTATTATTTTTTGATAACTCGGAATATTTTCATACAAATAATCAAAAATACAAACTGTTTTATCTGGAATTTTTTCTCCATAAATTTCCAGATATTCAATTAAATTTTTCATATCTTGATTATATTTCTTGAAGAATTTTGTATCTGCTACTAACACAAATTTTTCTTTTGCTCTTGATACTGCTACATTAATTAATTCTTGTTTAAAGAGATTGTTGGGTCCTAACAAATGATTTCTGCAAGCTTCTGTATCATTCAGCACCGAAGAAAAATACACTTCATCTTCTCCTCTTCCTTGAAAAGTATGTATTGTCCCACATTGATTTTCTTCATAATTTTCTTTTAAAATTTTTGCTTGTTTTTTAAACGGAGTAATCACAAATTTCCCCTCTATATTTTGTTCAATTTGTGCATCAATTGTTTTGATTTCCCTTTGATTACAAAAACCATTATTATCAATTTCTACATATTTTCCTTTATCATTATCAATCAATATCATCGACTCTTTTGTTCTATCTTTATAAATTTTTAATTGATTATCATAAAAAAATTTATTGCAATAATTGATAATATTATAATCACAACGATAATGCTCCAACAACATTTGGCTCACTGGGTTAATCGTCTTTGAAATAGTCGACAAAAAGTTCTCTTTTGTATAATCATATATTTCTTCCACAGAATTTTTTAAGTCTTGCTTTTTCAAATTTGTAATTGCACTTAGCTGTTTTTGATCTCCAACAATAACAATATTTTCTGCTAAATATAACAATGGTAAACCAGACAAAATATCACACTGTGATGCTTCATCAATAATCACATAATCAATCTTTTGGTTGTTTTCAAAATAATTTCTATAATTAGAAATAAAAGAATCTACTGTTGTTAATATAATAGGGTATAATTCTAACAAATTATTCTTGACTTCATCTAAAATAGGCGTAGGATTCTTCTCTGTGGGCTCTTTTGTTTTTCCAATTTCTATTCTGCTTAACACATCTTTAATTAATTTTTCATTGATATTTTTCTTTAAAATCTGCCTAAAAATTTGCCTTGAAATTGGAATATATTTTTCTAAATACAAATTTTTTATGTAAGATTTTAGTCCTTGAAAATTCTCCCTTTCAAATTTCTTTTTTCTTTCTTCTATCAATTTTTCTAAATAATATTTTTCTAATATTAAATGCAAACTTACGCCTTCTTTTTCTAGTTGTTTTAACGTCTTTCCAAAACTCAAAAAAAGAGTGAGTTTTTTCCAAAAACTAATTTTCCTCTTTGCATCTAATAACACTAAAAATTCAGCTAATTTTTTTATCTTTTTTTGCAATTGTGTAGAATTAAGCCTACGATATTTACTACTTAATTTAAGCTCATATTCTACCAATTGATACGCTCGATTTCTTTTCAAAATATGCCTTAATTGATTTTCCAATTCTTGCAACTCATTTCTAATATCAATTAACTGATTCAAGATTTCTTCTTTTTGATTAATCTCCTCAATTATTTGCAACAAATTTAAAATTTCTTGCCCTCTTTCTTTTATTGTAATTTGCGCTAATTGCTCTGATAATTCTTTTACATTTTTTTCTAAATTCGGTTCTACCTCCTTCTGCATAATATCCGAATTTCCGCATTCTAATATACACTTTTGGAATGTCCATTTTGTTTAATTCTTCCACAATATTTTCAATGGCAGAATTATTTTTAGAAACTACCAATACCTTTTTATTTTGATAAATTAGATTTGCTAAAATATTCAAAATTGTTGTTGTTTTCCCTGTACCAGGTGGACCTTCAATAATTGAAATTCTCTCACTCATTGCTTGATGAATTGCTTGTTTTTGCGATAAATTTGCCTGCTCAATTAACAACATTTCTTTTTTTCTATGCACTTGATTTTTACCTATATCCACTTGCTTTTTGATAAAATAATGAAACAATAAATTATCTTCATCTTTTAGCAATTCTTCAAAAATCTGTGGATATTCTTTTTTCTTAGTTCTTAAATTATAATATCCAACCGAATTCTTCTTTTCTTTAACAAATAATACATCTATCATTTCCAAATAATAATTTTTAAAATTTTCAATGATTTCTTTCAAATTATTTGTATCATATTTCTTGCTTAACTGTTCATACAAAAATAAGTTTTCCTCTTCTTTATCTGCCAAATTTACACTAACAATATTTTCAAACTTTATTTTTCCCTCAAATGTACTATTTAAAATTTTATATTTCGCTTTTCCATCTTCAATCCCAATTATTTTCACTTGCATCTTTTTTTGATTACTTGTTACTATTGTTAAAACTTTTTCCTTTCTTAAAGCATATAACAAATAATCACATTTTCTTTTTATTTTCATTAAAAATTCCTATCATATAACTTATTTTACATATGTTATATCACAAATAATAAAAAAAAGAAAGTCTTTTCTTAAAAGACTTTCTAAATATCTATCTTAATTATACAAATACTTCTGCGGATTGACTGGAGAACCATTGATGCGTATTTCCAAATGCAAATGTGGACCTGTTGAATTTCCTGTTGAACCAACATTTGAAATAACCGTATTCTCATCCACTTGTTGCCCAGCACTTACGTTTAGTCTAACATTATGTGCATACCAAGATTCAATTTCTTGACCAGAGGCATTTTTCCCATGGTTAACAATAACCAAATTTCCATAAGAACCTTTACGGCCCGAAAAAGTAACTTTTCCAGCAGCAATTGGAATAACTGGTGTTCCAGTAGAAGCCGCAATATCTAAACCAGTATGAGAAGAAACACGAATTCTACTATTGACTCCAAATCTTGAAGTAATTCTTCCTGAAATTGGTTGCTGAATTGCCGCCAAACCTAATGTTGAATTTTTGTAAACAACTGTATCTTTACCTGTAGTTGTGGTAGCAGGAACTTTTGCATTGACTGGCGGATCCCTATATAAAGATGCAACCGCTGTTTGCGTATCTGTAAAATCTGACAAAATTGTATCATATTTTACTTTATAGGAAACAGTATCTTTATTGTCACTATTTTTTTGCTTTAATTCATTAATAATACTGTCAGCTTCTGTATAATTAGAAACATAGCATTTTTCTACTCCATTTTCCATAACCGCATAATATTTATAATATGGCGTTCCTGTACTAATCACATTGGCTAAAATTTCTTCATCATTAGCTGTAAGTCCCTTTTTTAGCAAACACATTTTGTAATCTGGCAATTCTTCTATCTCCACAAAAGCAACTGTCTGACTATCACCACTTTTTACATATTCACTTATTTTTCCTTGTAACTCACTTTTATCTGATGTATATCCCAAAAATTCTCCATTCAATGTTACACTATACATAGGCTTGTACACAACAAAAATCAAAAATGAAATAATGGCAGCACCTATAACCAGTAACAAAGCAAATTTAAAACCTGTTCGCAAGTGAACTACTGTATTTTTTAATATACTTTTTATATGAAACACTCCTTTTAAGGCTTTTCTATTATCTGTATTTTATAAAAAATTGTTATTTTTCGCAAAATCAAAAATCAACTTTCAAAATAGTTTATTTCGATTTTTCTTCTAAAATCTCTTGTTAATTTTCATATCCTTACTTTTTCAAATTTGTTTTCTTCTATTAATCACATAGGCACTTCCCATAATAGATTTTGCTCTGTGTTTCACTTGTGCGCCCACTTCCCCAATCTCTAATGGTGATTTAAAAATGTTTGAATCCACTTCAACAACTGCAATTGAAATCGTTGTCATTGGAAATTGCTCCAAAATACCTCTTCGATTTTCTACCTCCAAATAACCTTGATTCAAATCTTTTTCTGTGTAAAAACGCTCCACTTGATTATCAAATTCGATAATAATTTCTTGGCAAATTTTGTCATAATCTGTTTTACTAACAATTGCAACAAAATCATCTCCACCAATATGCCCAATAAAATTATCACTATTTTCTATATTATGAATATATTTAGTAACCACTTTTGCTGTAAACTTAATAATTTCATCTCCATTAGAAAACCCATATACATCATTATAAGCTTTAAAATTGTCAATGTCGATATACAAAATTGCAAAAATCTCTCGGTTCAACAACCTCTTCTTCATTTCTGCCTGAATTTGCACATTGCCTGGAAGCCCTGTCAATGGACTTACTTTTCGGTTCATATATAATAAATCAACAATATTTTTTACAGTATAAAATAAATATTGCTCATCAATTGGCTTTTTAATAAAATATTGCACTGCTGTTTCTAAAATTTTAATTCTATGCTCCTTCGCAATATTAGAACTCACTACCATTACTGGCGTAATACTATTGTCGTCATTGCCTCGAATGGTATTGCAAATGTCAATCACATCTACATTGGTATTGTCTTCATCAATTATAATAAGTGATGGAATATTTCGCAAAGCAAGCTCTAATTCTTCAGCTTCTACATTAATAAATCGGAACTGCTCCATTCCCACAAATAAATGGCGCAAAGTTTCCACCAACTCATTTTTATCGTCTATTACATAAATATCTTGTATCATTTGTTCACTCCTATGATTTTTAAGCATTATTGTTCTTGTTCTACAGCTTCATTTGTATTACCTTCTGTTTCAGTATCCGTCTCAGAATCATTTGAACTTGTTCCATAATTATATTCACAATCAAATTTATTTTCTGTTTTATCAATACTTGTTGCCGTTACAATAATACGGTTATAACCAACTTCCAAATTCATTGGAAATTCTACATGTTTTGGGTTTTCTTCTGGAAGTTCAATATTATAATCTACATCATTAAAATTGAACCCTACTTTCTCAATTCCGCCTTCATGGTCAATATTAACTTTTACGCTCTTTCCATCTTCCGACAAAGTAACAGAAATGGTTGGTTTTACAACACCTGTAAAACTTTTTTGTTCATTGGAAACATTGTTACTGCTATCCACTGCAACAATTGTCAAATCGTTTTTGCCTAATGGAATTTCAACCTCCACACTAATTTCCTTACTACCTTCCTCTGCATAAACTTTTTCTTCCTCTTCTTCGTTCCAACGATACGTAATGAAATCCATTCCAGTCTCATCAGTTGCTGTAATTCTCCATTTATTTCCTTCTGCTGCCGACAACTCAATTTTTGGACTCATAATATCAGTTCCTTGCTCTGCAGAAATTTCTTCCTCATACGTTGTTTCATTTCCAGCCTCGTCCACCACTTTAATATGAAGAGTATTATTACCAGCTGGAACATCTATTGTTTGCTCCATTAATTTGCTTTCGCCTTTTATCTTCTTTTCGGCACTCGTGTTCCAACTATAAATTAAACGCTCAATATTTTTGTCATGTGTTACAGTTATTGTTGCCGTTTGTGCTTCTACTACAACTTCAATCTTCGCCTTTGTGGCTTCCTGCACCAAATTATCCACTTCTTTTTGATTGGAAACTCTTCCATATACCACAATTGAAATAAGTGCAATAGCAAATAAAATCAACATAATAGCAAAAACTCTAACTACCTTATCAGAGCCTCCACCTTTTTTACTCGATTTGCTATTTGGATTATAATCTAAAATTTGGTTCATTTTTACACCTCGTTTTTCATTTACAAATAATTATAACATATCCATTTTTGAATGTAAATAAAAAGCAGAAATTTTTTCCTTTTATTACAAAAAAAATCTCCCAAATTAAAATGGAGATTTTAATCATTCATTTTGGTGTACCTAACTGGAATCGAACCAGCGACCTTCCGCTTAGGAGGCGGACGCTCTATCCTACTGAGCTATAGATACATATTTGCCAAGTAAAAACTTGGCTTATTTTTATCCATTCAACTTTTTCACAAGTTCGTCTACGTCAATTCCGTGCACAGCACATGCTTCCTCCAAAGTCTCTCCTTGCGAAGCTGGGCATCCTAAGCAATGCATTCCTGCCTCTAATAAAATGTCAGCTTTGTCTGGAAATTGCTCTAATAAATCTCCTATTTTTGTTGATTTTTCTATCATAAAAAACACCTCCTATCTTCTATTTTTTTAATTATAATAAAATTTTATCACAAATTTTCAAAAAAGTATAGACAAATTTAAAAAAATATTGTATTATATTTGTAGTTTGAAAAAGAAATGTTTGATTCAACTGATTTTTTCTATCGGTTTTTAAATTTTTTCTATTGCAAATTCATGCAAATTTTTCAACTAACTAATTTTTTAATAGGAGGTGACTATTATTTTAATTTTTTAATTTATTTTAAGAAAGGAGTTTTTTTATGAAATCAAAAAAACTTTTATTAGTAATAAATACGATTTTTATGGCAATTGTATTTATTTGCATCTTCAGCAATATTGCCTTTGCTGCAGATCCTAAGTTAGTTTCGACAATTACTGGAGCTTTTACAAAACTCAAAGGCTACATAGTAAAAGTAGCAACATCTTTTGCTGCTGTTGCAGTTGCAACTGGCTTACTGATGAGAAAATTTAGTCTAGGAGACGAGAAAAAAATTTATCGAGCAAACAATTTAATCAAAGGAAGCATCACATCTTATATTTTAATCATTTGTATTGACCTTGTTCTTTCCTTGATTGATACAGTTTTGACAACTGTTTAAGGAGTTTCTTTGGAAACTGAGACAGTCAATTTGACAACTTTGATTTGTGACTCGCTCAATTATATTTTTTTCAAAATTTTCTCATCCATTGACAACACAATTTATTCTAGTTTAGACAATATTTTATTCATCCAGTCTGGTAGTATTCATGATACCAAATTTGAACAACTTTTTGGAACAGGTCCAGGAGATGGGCTTCTCTTGCTGGCAAATAGCTTTATTTTAGGAATTTTTATTTTCTATATCTTGCATTTCACCATGTCTCATTTAATTTATTCTAAAATTGACTCTCCTTATCAATTTATTTTTAAAAGTATTATCTTTATTGCTTGTATGAATTCGTCTTTATGGATTTGTGAAGGGATAATTGATTTGGTAGCTTATATTTCTGATTTTATTCGAGAACTTGGTTCTTCTGTAACAGGCTTTGAAATTAAATTTTCCAGCCTTATGAATCATATAAATTCTATTTTATACCCAAACACTGAAACATTTACTATTTTTTCTTTTGATGGGCTATTAAAGCTATGTTCTAGCATTGGAATTCTCTACATTTTAGTGACTTATTCCATACGTTACATTTTCCTCAAAATTTTAGTTTTATTATCACCTTTTGCTTTTGCGTCACTCATTTTCAATCGATTTGACGGATTTTTTAAAAGTTGGTTAAAGCAATTTTTACTACTATTGTTTATACAAATTTTCATCGCATTCCTTTTGATTTTAGGATTTTGTTTGGATTTTAGCGCTAGTGATACTTTATCAAAACTAATTTATTTTTCCATCATTGCTATTATCGCAAAATCTAACTTTTATATAAAAAATTTATTTGCACATATTCATGAATTTAGTCATAACCAACTAAAAAATATCATCTAAAAGGAGGTTTTTATGCATTTTATTATCCCAAAAAACTATGATTTTAAAGCAAAATTATTCGGAATTATTGACTATTCAACCGCTCTATTAAATGGAGTTTGGGCTGGTATCTTATATGTTTTCGTTAACTTTTTATTCTCTGCATTATCCACAAAAATTTATTGTTTCGCAGGACTCTTTTTGCCATTTTTCTTATTTACTATATTTGGCATAAATAACGAAAACATCATTTCTGTTATTGTCTATGTTATTAAATTCTATCAAAAACAAAAAATTTTTTTATATCAAAAAAATAATTTTTTCTAACTAACAAGCTATTAGCTAAACGCTAATGGCTTTTTTCTTACAGTCTCATGCTTTATATTGGCAAATATATTTTCTGTATTGTTTTTTTTTTGTCTTAATGTTATAATAGATTTATCGTTGTACGAAAGAAAATATAGAATTAAATTTACTTGTGTTGTGATAGAAAATAGGGGATTTTCTATCCTTTAATAATTGAAAATTGGGGGCTTTGATATGAAACTAAATTCAAGTAGTAAATCATTTTTATTTTCGAGTACAGAAATTCCAGATATCTTTTTTACTGATTATTTACCAATGGCAAAAAGTGAATTTGTTAAGGTTTATTTTTATATTCTTTTTTTGGCAAATCACAATAGTGAAATCAAAATTAATGATTTATCAAAAACACTTGATTTAGATTTTCCAACTGTCCAAGAAGCTATTAAATATTGGGAAAATCAAGGAGTTTTAGTTAAAAATCCAAATGGTTATTCTTTGGCAAATCTTCAGGAAATAGAACTCAATAAATTGTATAGTCCCAAAGTCAGTCTTTCGCCTGAAACCATTGAAAAAAATGCAGAAAGTAAGCATCGTGCCAAAGTTATTGACATTATTAATGCGCAATTTTTCTCAGGAACAATGTCACCAAGTTGGTATGCGGACATTGATTTATGGTTTCAAAAATATGGTTTTGATGACCAAGTTATGCTTGGCTTGTTTCATTATGCATTTGATAAAAAAGCGCTGACACACCCTTATGTAAGGTCCGTAGCAGATGGTTGGGGCAAAGAAAATATCAAAACATTCTCAGATTTAGAAGCTCATTTTAATCGCAGAGACAATATCAAAATTTTAAACAAGGAAATCACCCAAAAGTTAAATTTATCGCGAAATCTCACACAATATGATGAAGAATATGTACAAAAATGGCACGAAAATTATAAATATGATATGAAAATTATTGAAATTGCACTCAAAAAAGCATCCAATAAAAGCAATATCAATTTTAAATATATTGACACACTTTTATCAGACTGGCATGAAAAGGAACTCAACACTGTTGATGACATCAACCAATATTTAACAGCAACCAAAACAAAAGAAAAAAAAGTAAAGCAAGTAAAAAAATTGGAATTAGAATACACACAAAGTACCTTCGACAATTGGGAAGCTTTGTATGATAACTAATGGAAAGGACAAATTATGGACTATTTAATGAAGCAACTTTTAAAAGATTATGAAATTAAGAGAAACCAAGCAATTTTGGACGCAGAAAATAGAAAACACGACTTATTTTCTGTTAATCCAAAATTATCCGAAATTGACAGTGAAATCGCTAAACTTTCCATTGAAACCACACAAGCAGTTTTACATTCCAAAGACACCCTTGAACACAAGAAATTACTAGAAGATTTGAAAAAAAAATCCAATGCTTTGATCAAAGAAAAAAATAAATTTATCAAAGAATTAGTCAAAGATAGCCAATATTTAAAACCTAAATTTGAATGTAAAACCTGCAGAGATACTGGCTATGCACAAAAAGATGGAAATCTTGAAATTTGTGCTTGTTTAAAACAGAAAATTTTCGACGCCTATTACAACAAATCAAATGTACGGAAACCTAAAAAAAGAGAATTTCTCAAAATTTAATTCCAATCTTTTTTCTAATGAACAAAATATCGAAACTTACAAATCCAAATTTTCGCCAAAAGAAAACATGGAAACTATCAAAAAAAAATGCGAAAATTTTATCAAAAATTTTGACCAACCAGAAGAAAAAAATCTTCTTTTTACTGGAAATACTGGACTTGGCAAAACGTTTTTAAGCAATTGTATTGCCAACGAATTTTTATTGCAAGGCAAAACCGTTTTGTACCAAACAGCGCCCATTATGTTTGATGAATTAATTGATGCAAAATTCCACAAACAAAATTCAAATTTTGATTTGCCAACTAACATTTTAACTGCTGATTTATTGATTATTGATGATCTTGGAACCGAACGTGCCAATGATTTATATTTAACTGAATTATTCACTATTATCAACACGCGCCTTCTGAACCAAAACAACAAAATCACAAAAACTATTATTTCAACAAATTTGCGACCAGATGAAATCGAAAAAATTTATACTTCTCGCATTGCCTCTCGCATTGCTGGTCACTACCGAATTTTGCGTTTTTTTCGGAGACGATTTAAGGTTTCGTAAAAAATAAAAAAATAGGAGCAAATTAATTCGCTCCTATTTTTTATGTAATTTTTGATTAATCTCTATCTCTTTCTTCTGCTTCTTCCTTTATGCTTCCTGCGTCTACCTTTCCTCCATTTTTTACAGTCTCATAAATCGTCTTCTTAATATTTGATTGATATTTTTCATCACTCTCAGTTTTTACTTTCAAACTGTCTTCAAATGCTTTTTTTCTAGCAGTATACTTATCATTAATCTCTTGGTATATACCTTCTTGCGCTGCTTTTTCACTTCTTTTTGCATCATATTCATTTGATTTATCAATAAATGCATCATTTTTAGTTTTATATTCATTTGCCTTATTAATAAGTTCTGCCTGTTTTGCTTCATATTCTGCCTGTTTACTTTCATATTCTGTTGCAGCTACATCATATGCTCTTTCTTTTGCTAAACGATCTTCCTCAGATAACACATCTGCACTTGCAACTGGCACACTTTGAGCAGCATCATGAGCATCTCTAAGAGCTTCAATTCTTTTTTTAATTTCCTTTTTTAAAGACTCCTCAATTTGTTTATCCTGAGCCGTAACAATTGATTCTTTCTTAGACACCTTCTTACGTAAAGCCTTTACGCCATCCCATAATCTTGCAAAAATGTTTCCTTTTTCAATTTTCTGAAGCGCATTCATACCACTTAATTTTCCTGCCACATTTGCAAAACCACTTTCTTTTTTCAATTGATTGTATATTTCATCAACTAAACTATCGCTATCTTGTCTCGCTCCTGGTGTTCTCGTTGTAGCACCTTCTGTTACAAAATTATGATAAACAGGAGTTGGATTGAAGCCACTTAAACTTCTTTTTTCTAATTGAAATTCTTTTGAAAAACCTAAATCCTCCAAATCAAGTTTCGTTGGATCAACAGTTGTAGCTACTGGTCCTGCTTGAGCTGCTTGTCTTTGCTTCTCGTCATCTTCAGCCAATTCCATTGCTAAATCAACCATTCGATCTTTTAATGTATTTTTCTCACTCTCTAAAGTGTTTACTTCTGCTTCTAATCGGTTACCTTCAACTTCTAAATCATTTTTGTCTACTTCTAAAGCATTAACTTCTGTCTCTAAATCAGTTACTGCATCCGATAAATCTTTCCATTCAGCATCAGCCATTTCTTTTATGTCTTTAAAGTCACTATGTTCTTTTTCTGCAGTTTCATAACCTTCTACTTTAGCTTTCTCTGGGTTTAATAATTCCGCTCTTCTAAGTCTTGCTTGATAGTTTTTCTTTTCTTCTTCCTCATAAGATGTTTGCAAAGTTTCTTCTAGTTCTTTTTTTAGTTGACTAAAAATTGGACTTAATTCTGCTTTCTTCTCACTCATACTCTTATTACTTTTTATAATGTCTTCTATTTTATGAGTTTCTTCTGGAAATACTTCTTTAAAATATCTACAATTTTTAATCTCATTCATAAATATCTTATTAGCAGCTTCCTTTGCTTTTTTTGGATCTTTAATTTCCAATGCATTTGTTTTTACATTAAGGATATTATTTTCCATTGCTTTAAGTGCATTTTCTACGTCATTTGCACTTTTATTTTGAAGTTCATCATCAAAAGCCAAAATATCTTTTATCGCTTGTTTTGTTTCATCTGTAATTCCTGAAACATTAAGATTAATTTTTCCTAATTTAGATTTTAATTCATTAAATTCTCTTACTAGCCTCTCTGGAATTGCATTACTAGTTTTATTTATTGCTGCAACCCTTGTTAACAATGTACTTATCTTATCACTAAAATCATAATTTCTAACTTCATCTATATTTTTTATACTTTCTTGCCATTGACCAAATTTTTCACCTGCCCCTGCATAATCTCCAATAACTTTTTTAAAGTTCTTCATAATCTGTTTTTGAGAAGTATTGCCTCTTATGTTTTCTAATCTTTTAGTTTTAACCATCATTTCTGCAGACTTTTTAATTGCATCTTCATTTTTCTGATATCTTGTCTTAAAATCTTCTCTTTTATAAACACCATTTTGAGCCGCATTTTCTTCTTTGTTATCCTCTACTGCTTTCTTTATTTCTGTCATAACAGTATTGCTTTGATTTCCAGAAAAAGTTTTCTCAGAATCTTTTAAAACCTCATCTATATCAGAATTTCTTCCTTTATATCGTTTTAACATATCTCTACTTTTTTTATTTGCCTCTTCAACCCAAGCCTGAATTGTATCCTTATCTGCTTGTTCAGTAGCATTTACCATGTTTCCAATTTCAAACATGATTGCTTCATCAATCTGTTTTAAAACATCCTCAATTGCAGTTTTGTCTGCCTTCTTTGCAATACATTGATCTGAAATTTCATTTTCTAACTTATTAATAAGCTTTTTTAAAATATTTTTACTTGCTTCTAAATTTGCCATATTTTCTCCTTTCCATTTCCTTAAAACTTTTACATCCTAAGTAACCAATGCTTTCATTGGTTTTTAAAATTTTTATAAACTTTCTAAAACATCTAATCTAGCTTTTATTTTTGAAACCAAAACAGCATATTCTTTAACTTCCTCTTTTGACATTTGTTTTACATCTTCGTCTGTTAATTGGTTCTCAATTTCAGCTAATTGTCTTTTGTATCTCTCTATCTCTATTTTATCCATAAAAAGTTTTCCTCCTAGATCGGAAGAGCACACGTCTGAACTCCAGTCACCTCTCGTCATC
>CAMSEX010000015.1 GCA_947057875.1 uncultured Clostridium sp. | reverse complement strand
ATTGCCAACTTGTCAATAGTTAATTCGCTTCAAATAATTCTCCTATTGAAGTTGCTTCATTAATTCTTTTAATTGCTTCCGCAAACAACTCTGACATAGATACAACAACAATTTTATCAATCTGCTTTTCAGGAGGCAACGGAATAGTATTTGTCATAACCAATTCTTTGATTTCTGAATTACGAATGCGCTCTATGGCAGGATCTGAAAGTACGCCATGTGTGCAACCAACGTAGACATCTTTTGCGCCAAATTTTTTAATAACTTCAGCAGTTTCCATAATCGAACCTGCAGTATCTACTTCGTCATCAAAAACTAAAGCATTTTTTCCACTAATATTACCAATTACACTTGTTGCAATTGCCTTATCATCATTGCCACTTCTTCTTTTGTCAACTAGACAAATTGGACATCCAAAATGTTCTGCATATTTATAAGCTTTTTTTGAACTTCCTGCATCTGTTGCTACAATTACCTTGTTATCAATTTCTTTTAAGTCAAAATATTTTTCCAATATAGATCTTCCTGTTAATACATCACAATTGATATTAAAATAAGCTTGTATTGCAGGATTATGTAAATCACAAGTTAAAACCCTGTTAGCGCCTGCTGCTTCAATTAATTGTGCAAACAACTTGGCAGTAACTGGAATACGTGGTTGATCTTTTTTATCAGACCTTGAATAAATAAAATATGGTAATACAACTGTAATTCTTCTTGCTGTTGCTCTTTTAGCAGCATCTACTGCAATTAGCAACTCCATAATTCTTTCATTAACTGGTGGCTCTGTTGTTTGTATTAAATAAACATCTTTTTCTCTAACAGTTTCTAATATTTGAACAAAGTTATTATCATTCTTAAATTTCTGACGATGCATTTTTCCTGGTTCAATATTCAAATAATTACATATTTCATTTGTGAATTTTTCTGCCGATTTGCTACAAGCAAAAATTTTCATATCATCCATAATTTCCCCCTAAAATTCTACATTTTTCAAAAATTAATCGATTCCTTTTGCCGCAATGATTTCTTTTTCTTCTTTTATCTGAATTGATTGTCTCTCAAAAACATTTTCCTCGATTGTATTAATCGGATTAAAATTCACTGTTATTGTACTATCTTCAGGCGCTTTTGTCAAGTCTTTTTCCGATTTTTTGAAACTTTCAAAATACATAATTTTAGGTTTTTGTTCTTCATAACGTGCTTCATCACCAAATTTTAATGTTATTATTTTACCTTTTTTTAGACTTTCTTGCACATCTATTTTACGTTGATTCGTAGAACCTCTAAAGGCTAAATCTTCCATTTTATTTTCTAATTCAAATTGCCCATCTACCATAATATCAATATATTTTAGTAATTCTTTTGTGGTCTTATTTTCTAGAGCCATTTTGTTTAGTACATCTTTATCAAAATCATAACCTGTCCAACACCAAATGTCCTTTTCAGGAAATTGCTTTTTTACTCTTTTGACCAATGGCAAAAGTCCTTCTTGGTTAGTAGCCTCTAATGGTTCCCCACCAAGCAATGACAACCCATTCACATAATTATTTTTCAGCAAATCAACAATCTCTTCAATCGTATCATTAGTAAATTCTTTTCCAAATTTAAAATCCCAAGCTTCTTTATTATGACATTCTTTACAATGAAAATGACAACCACTCACATATAGCGCTACTCGAATTCCATCTCCATCTTGAATATCTGGATATTTTATGTCTGCATAGTTCATTTTTATTCCCCCAAATTTCTCTTCTTAATTACAAGTGCATTACTCGATTTTTAATCTCCTTTGTTTTGCCAACATTCCAGAAATTTTCGCCTAAATAACCACATGTTCTCCTTGTTACATTCATTTTTCCATGGTCTTTATTTCCACATTGTGGACATTCCCACTCATTTTGCTCATTAATAATAATCTCGCCATCAAATCCACAACATTGACAAAAATCTGATTTGGTATTAAATTCAGCATATTGAATATTATCATAAATAAAACCAACCACTTGCTCTAATGCTTTTAAATTATTTTTCATGTTTGGAATTTCCACATAGGAAATTGCCCCACCACCTGATATTGGCTGAAACTGGCTTTCAAATCTCAATTTATCAAACGCATTAATTTTCTCGCGTACATCCACATGATATGAATTTGTGTAATAACCTTTGTCAGTAATATCTTTAATATCACCAAACCTTTCTTTGTCAACTCTTGCAAAACGGTAACAAAGTGACTCTGCTGGTGTTCCATAAAGTGCAAATCCAATATTAGTTTCTTTTTTCCACTGCTGTGTTTTCTCTTTCATATGATTCATAACTTTTAAGGCAAACTCCGCTCCTTCTTCTGTTGTATGGGAAACGCCTTTCATTAATTTGGTCACTTCATATAATCCAATATAACCAAGTGAAATTGAAGAATATCCCCCATATAATAATTTATCTATTGTTTCTCCTTTTGCTAAGCGCGCTATTGCTCCATATTGCCAATGAATTGGACTAACATCTGATTTTGTACCTACTAAAGCATTGTGTCTACACATTAAGGCTTCTTTACAAAGTTCTAATCTTTGGTCAAATAATTTCCAAAATTTATTTTCGTTTCCGTTTGCTATAATTCCAATTTGCGGCAAATTAATACTAACTACACCTTGATTAAATCTTCCTTCAAATTGATAATTTCCGTTTTCATCTTTCCAAGGAGCCAAGAAACTTCTACAACCCATTGGTCCAAACACATTTCCTTCATAATTAGCACGCATTTGTTTTGCAGAAATATAATCTGGATACATTCTTTTGGCTGAACATTTAACAGCAAGTCTTGTCAAATAATCATATTTTCCGCCTTTTAAGCAATTGTTTTCATCTAGTACATAAATTAATTTTGGAAATGCAGGTGTTACATAAACTCCAGCATCATTTTTGATGCCTTGCAATCTTTGGTTCAAAATCTCTTCAATAATCATCGCATTTTCTTCGATAAATTCATCGTTTGGATCCAAATACATAAAAATAGTTACAAATGGGCTTTGTCCGTTAGTTGTCATCAATGTGTTGATTTGGTATTGAATGGTTTGAACTCCTGAAGACAACTCTTCTTGTCTTCTTTCTATTGCATCTTCTCTGGCTCTTTCATTGGCTTGCTCTTTAGAATAACCTTTTTCTATATATTTCAAAAATCTCTTTTTATAAACTTTATCATATGTCTTCTTCAAATATTTCCCTAAATGATGAATGTCAATAGATTGTCCACCATATTGATTACTTGCTACTGCTGCAATAATTTGAGTGGTAACTGTACAAGCTACTTGGAAACTTTTTGGTGTTTCTATCATTTTTCCATTCATAACAGTTCCATTTTCTAACATATCACCAATATTGACTAAGCAACAATTGTGAATTGGTTGAATAAAATAATCTTTATCATGAAAATGCAATACGCCATCATTGTGAGCTTTAATAATTCTTTCTGGCAATAATAAGCGGTCTGTGATATCTTTTGAAACTTCACCAGCAATTAAGTCTCTTTGAGTTGCTGCCAAAAAAGCATTTTTATTACTGTTTTCTTCCATTGTATCTTTGTTTGCATTTCTTACTAAGCTTAAAATACTCTCATCTGTTGAATTTGCCATACGAAGCATATGATGTTTTTCGCGATATAAAATATATTTCTTCGCTAATGTAAATTTACTAAATTCCATTAATTTGCGTTCCACAATATCTTGAATATCTTCTACTGACATAGTTGCTTTATCCAAGCTCTCAATATATTTTGTAATAAATTCAATTGACTCTCTTGAAATTTTATCTTTGCCTCCCACTTCTTTATTGGCTTGGCTAATCGCAATTACAATTTTATCACTATCGTATTCTACTTTTCTTCCATCTCTTTTAATAACTTTCATCAAATGTACCCCCAAAAATATTTTATTTCTTGTTTGTATAAATCTATTTTACCACGAAAAAAAGTAATGTCAAATGCCTACATTTTATGTTTTCTCAAAATATAATGCCGTATTTTTGGGGCTTATAGAAGACATATTTTTTAGTCTCAAAATTATTAAAATTTTTTAAAATCTCAAACTTACCCATTTCGTAGGCGTTCACATTTTTTCTTAAATTTTATATTACATTTTTATTACAATTTTATGTTTTATTCATATTTTGCATTGTATTTAATATAGTTTTATAGATAATTGCAAATAATTCCTATTTTTTATAGTGCAAAAAAAAACGTAAAAAGTTCAATAAAACCCTTCACGTCATTTTTATTAATCTTTAAATGTAATATCTTGACACCAGAAATCTTTGATTGAACCAAAGTCAACATCTTGGCACCAAAATTTTTTTACTTCAGCAAAATCAACATCTTGACACCAAAAATCTTTAACTGCACCAAAATCAACTTCTTGATACATGAAATCTCTTAACTCTGGAAATTGAATTTCTTGAAATAAAAAATCATGTACTTCGCCTAAAACTTTTTCTTGCTTTGGCGTTAATTCAAGTCGAAAGAAATTTTTCAATTTTCCTAATGTGCCATATTGTGTTGGTAAGCTGTTGCCAACTGTATTATCTTTAAAATTATATTCTTTCATTTGTTCCTCCTTGGTAAATTTTAATCTTCATTTACAATTAATATATACTATAAAACGACATAAATCAAGTATTTTCCACAAATTTTATATTAAGTTTTGGTAACAAAACTGTTACAGTTATGTTACATTTCCACAACTAATTCGTTTTCTGTGGATTGATTTGGTTTCAATACTATCATTTGATTTTCTAATTTAGAATTGTTCTTTGCTTTTACTTTTACTAACAAATAATTAGCTGTATGACCTTTATAATAAGTCTCTTCTTTTTCTTCCACCAATATCTCCACTTTTCTTCCAATATACTGCTGATGATAAAACTTCTGATTTTCTACAGACAATTGTAATAATCTTTTACTCCTGCTTTCTTTTAAATCATCCGAAACTTGATTTTCCATGGTAGCTGCTTTCGTTCCTGTTCTAATCGAATATTTAAAAATATGCATTTTATAGAATTTTATTCTTTTCAAAAATTGAAAAGTTTTCTCAAACTCTTCGTCCGTTTCTCCTGGAAAACCTACAATCACATCAGTTGTCAAAATAACATCTGGATAAACACTTCTTAACCTTTGTACAATTTCCTCAAATTGCTCTATTGTATAACGTCTATTCATTCTCTTCAAAGTTTCTGTACATCCACTTTGCAAAGATAAATGAAAATGATGACAAATTTTATCTAATTTTTTTAGTCTTTTTAAAAATTCGTCATTTATTAAAAGTGGTTCAATGGAACCGAGCCTAATTCTTGCAATTCCTTCAATCTGATGAATATCTTCCAATAAATCAATTAAGGTATAATTTTCTACAAAATCTTTTCCATAAGATGCCACATGAATCCCTGTTATGACCACTTCTTTTATACCTTTACTCGCAATTTTTGTGATTTCTTCAAGTACATTTTCTGGCTTTCGACTTCTAACACGTCCTCTTGCATAAGGAATTAAACAATAAGAACAAAATCGGTCACAACCATCTTGCACCTTTATCACAGCACGTATTTTTTCTGTATAAGTAATATTTCCAAAATCACTATATTCTTTATTTTCAAAAACATCGTCACAAATATTTGCTTGATTTTTCATGTTGTTTCTAAAATAATACTCAACATATGAAATAATATCTTTTTTCTCATTTGTTCCCAAACATAAATCAATCTCAGGCATTTTTTCAATCTCTTTTTGGGCAACTTGAACGTAACAACCGCACTGCAACAATCATTGCATCTGAATTCATTTCCTTGGCTCGCCTTAGCATTTGCCTTGATTTTCTATCAGACATATTTGTTACAGTGCAGGTATTCACAACATAAATATCAGCTTTTTCATGAAATTCTACAATCTCATATCCACCATCTATGAACTTTTGAATCATACCATTTGTCTCATATTGGTTTACTTTGCAACCGAAGCGTATAAAATGCTACTTTCCTCATTGCAATTGTTTCATAACCTCTTCTGCAAAATTTTCTTCAGCTTTTTCGATTCCTTCTCCTCTTTCAAATCTTACAAATCGATTTAATTTAGCATCTTTACTTGCAATCAAATCTGCTACTTTTACATTGGAATCTTTTACAAAAACTTGGTCTACTAAACAAATTTCTGAATAGAATTTTCCTATTCTTCCTTGTACCATTTTTTCAGCTATTTCAGCTGGTTTTCCTTCATTCATAGCTTGTGCTTTTAAAATTTCCATTTCTTTTTTCGTTCTATCTTCTGGCACTTCACTTCTTTCCATATATTCAGGATTTGCTGCCGTAATTTGCATACAAATATCTTTTGCCAAATCTGTTTCACCTTTTTCAAAATCAACTAAAACAGCAATTCTTCCATCTCCATGAACATACCCCTCTACTAGACCATTTGACTCAAATCTGGCAAATCTTCTAATTGACATATGCTCTCCGATTGTTGCAATTTTTTCAGTTAAAACTTCACTAACTGTTTTATCTGAATTAGCATATTTTGTGTTTAACAATGCCTCTACATCTGCAGGATTACTCTCCACGATCACTTTTGCAGTCGTGTTTACGAATTCTTTGAATTCTTCATTTTTAGCCACAAAGTCTGTTTCTGCGTTAACTTCAACAATACTTCCTACTTTTTTATTCTCTGCAATATAAACTGTAACCAAACCTTCAGCAGCCACTCTATCCGATTTTTTTGCTGCTTTAGCTATTCCTCTTTCTCTTAATAATTCAGCTGCTTTCTCCATATCGCCATTAGTTTCTGTTAAAACCTTTTTGCAATCCATCATTCCAGCACCTGTTTTCTCTCTTAATTCTTTCACTAAATTTGCACTTATCATTTTTATCCTCCTATCTTATTTTATATTTATATAAGGGTTGGTCTAGACCAACCCCTTCTTTGCCATTTTGGGATTTTTATTGTTCTGCATTTTCCACAACTTGTTCCATATCTGTGTTTTCTTCATCAGCTTCTTCTTCAGAACCAATTGGCATAATGGCATCTTCTCCTTGTCTTCCTTCAATTACTGCATTTGCCATAACATCAGCAATTAACTTTACCGCTCTAATGGCATCATCGTTTCCTGGAATTGGATAATCTACATCTTCTGGGCTACAGTTTGTATCTACTAAACCAACAACTTTAATCCCCAATTTTTTAGCTTCTTTGATTGCATTATATTCTTTTTTAGGATCTACAATAAACATAACCCCTGGCATTTGAGTCATTTCTTTAATACCACCAAGATTTTTTTCCAATTTCTCCATTTCATTTTTTAAACCAATGACTTCTTTTTTAGGTAGTACATCAAAAGTACCATCTTCACTCATTTCTTCTAATTCTTTCAATCTGTCAATTCTTCCACGAATGGTTTTGAAATTTGTAAGCATTCCACCTAACCATCTTTGGTCAACATAGTACATACCACATCTTTGAGCTGCTTCTTTGATGCACTCTTGTGCTTGTTTTTTGGTTCCTACAAACAAAACTGTTTTTCCATCTTCTGCTTGTTCTCTCAAAAAGCTATATGCCTCATCTAATTTTTTTGATGTCTTTTGTAAATCAATAATGTGAATCCCATTTCTAGCTTGGAATATATATTCCGCCATTTTAGGATTCCATCTTCTTGTTTGATGTCCGAAATGAACACCTGCTTCCAATAATTGTTTCATTGCAACTACTGCCATTTTTAAATTCCTCCTTATTTGTTATTCCTCCATAGTATTTAAAACACCTCAAACACCATCTTTTGGGCACTCGTTTGATAAGCTCATACTATGTGTGTTTTTTAACGTTGATATTATATCAGAGTTTTTTCAAAAATGCAAGTCTTTTTTATTTTTTTCTTTATAATCTTTTTCCCTCTTTCACAAACCATTCTCCACTTTCAAAATCATCATGTACCATTTTAAACCTAACATCTAATCGAATATTTATATCTACACTATAATCTAAATAAATCGTCTTAAACATATCCTCTAAATCCTTAAAATAAATTCCTTGATTTTAGGAAATAATTGTTCCACTTCTGATTTTGATAAATTCGTTTCTATATCAATTTGAATTGTCATAACATCTGTAAATTTATCATAAACAAACTCAAATCTTGGCTCACGTAAAATATTAAAATTCGTAATTTCATTTTGATGTTCCGCTTCTGTTGCAGGAAGTAAAAACGGCCATGGTTCGCCACTCGGATAGGTATAAAAATTGCCCTCTGAAGCCAAATATTGTAATACATCTTGATATTCCTTTTCTGTATATAAAATACTTGGTAAATTAATCCCTGTGTGGTCAACTCTTACAACATGTCCAGCTAATTTATTGGCGACATCTTTTAACGACAATTTTTGAACTTGATCCCCTGCCTCTCTATTTTTTGTTTGTCTGTTGAGTAACCCCAAGTATTTTTGATTTCCAATATAGAATTGCAAACCTTTTGCTTGACTATCCAATTTTAATACTGTTTCAGGCTTCAAATGAGCTGATTTAATTTGTATTTCTTCCTGAAAAACACTTACATTGGGTAAGCCTTTTAATAAAATCAAAAGCAATTCAAATAACTCTTCACTTTTGTCATTTTTTGGAAAACGATATTCTATTTTTTCTAACATTACTTTTCTCCCATTTTTAATAACATATCATACTATTTTTGAAATTGCAATTTCTTGATATAACTTTTCTTGCTGGACAAATAATTTTTCTTTTATTCTCAAATATTCTTCCATTGTCTTAATAATCTTTTTACCATTTTCCAAATCCATATCGTCATTGGCGAATAAATTGTCTATTTGTTTTACAATTTCCTCTTCTCCTTGTAAAATAATAATCGCAAACTGGTTCAACATTTGATTCAAATCTTTTCTCAATTCACTCACATTTTTATCCATCATTGCCTCCTTATTCTATCCATTAATTTTTCATTTTTATTATACCTTATTAGTTGAATTTATTCAACGTTTTTTAAATATTTTTTTGTTACAATGCAAATAATACGATACAAAGGAGACAATATGGATTTATCTGACTTAATAGCAATTAAAATAAAAGAATTGATGAAACATAATCATTTGACTGCCTATCAATTAGAAGAATTAACTGGCATCTGTCGTTCTACAATTACACTGATTTTAAATCGAAAAACCAAAACAATCCGAATCGAAAATTTATCTTATATTTGCCAAGCACTTAATATTTCTCTAGCTGAATTTTTTTCTGACAAAAGATTTGAAGAAGCAGAAGCAAAAGACTGGAAAAAATAAGACGTAGATTTCTACATCTTATTTTAATTTTACCCATTACAAATCATACAACGAATTTGTTTTAATCTTCTAATACCTTCCATTTGCTCTGTAATAATTCTTTCACATACCTCTGCCAATCTCGGATCAATGCAACATTGGAGCGCATTTTTACACATACAAATGGCCCCTTCATGGTGTAGTATCATTTCATTGATAAAACTCAAATTAACACAGCAGCATTGCGGGCTATTCCTCATTCTGCAAATCATATTTCTTGTGATATTCAAATATTGTGAAATATAGATATTGGTGTCACTCAGTGTATTGATAAATCCACAAGTTGATTTTTTAATTTGTTCCATTTGACAAATCTCCTCTTGTTGTGTTTCTATCATCTCATTGCAAATTTCCCTTAAATCTTCATTTTGTGTATATTGCAATACATTTTTACACATGTATATTGCTGCTTGATGATGTGGTATCATACATTCACAAAAATCAATGGTCACATCCCCCAAGGATGTTCGATACAGCATCTGATTCGCCATTTGTTCCAAAATTTCATTAAAACGGCGTAAGTACCTTTCCAAACTTGACATGATACAACAGTTCATAAATCTCTCCTCCTTATTTATATCATATAGAAAATTGCATAGTAACGTTCTACTTTTTTGCATATTCTTTCAAATTTTGGCAATACTATTTTTATATTCTAGAAAGAGGTGATACGATTGACAAGTAAAGAACTTTTATATGTAGAAGACGCTTTAGGTCATGAAAAATTTATGAAATGTTGTGCCAAAAAAACAGCTGGAAAGTTAACAGATAGCAAATTAATCGCTTGTATGAATGATTTGGAAACCAAACACACTGAATTATTAAACAAATTTAAAAATTTATTATAGGAGGAAAATCATGGAAGATAGAGATTTAATGGAAAACGAATTATTAGTCATTAAAGGTGTTTGTGACTTGTATCTTCACGGAGCCATTGAAAGTACAACTGCAGAAGTTCACTGTGCCTTTAAAGAAGCCCTAAACGAATCTTTAAATATACAAAATCATATTTATAATTTAATGGCTGAAAAAGGTTGGTACAAAACAGACACTGCTGACCAACAAAAAATCGACCAAACGAAAAATAACTACACCAATGCGTAAAAATAAAGCGAGCCAAATGCTCGCCTTATTTTTTAAAAAATTTCCTTCATTAATAAAATTATACTAATCACAATTGCTATAATTCCTCCCATCAAAGCAAACATCTCGTTTTGCTTTGACTGATTAACCAAATCCTCTTCTGTTTTCGTTGTCACAATAAATGGCTTTTTGGCATCTTGTGGTTTTCCAATATGAAGCTTATTTCCTACTTTAAATGCCTCTCCTATCACATATAATGCCTGATTTGCTCCAATCGTCTTTTCTGTCATTCGAAATCCTAACATTTCTGCTCCAAATCGACTCCATGAAAAAGATTTAAAATATTGATAATTTCCCAAATTTCCTTTTGGTTCAAATCGATCAAAAGTTTTTGGAATATCCAATTTACAACCTGTTGCATTAATTTCTAAAACAACTGGCTCACTTGTACTATCATCCAACATTCCTATATCCTGACTTGATTGTTCGCTCGAAATCGTATTTTCACTTTTGTTCACTCGTGTTTGCCAGTTTCCATTACTATCTCGATATTGTTCTTTGCTTTCTGTCACTTGTGCCAACTTTGCATCACAATACACAACTTTTTTTCCCGAAAACGGCGCCTCAACTAAATTATTTGACAACACCGTGCCTTTTAATTCAACATATTCTCTATAATCATTTCCAAGCCCATTTTCGTCCATTTGAGCAAACATACTCTTCAATTCACTGATTGTTTTTGTCTGCATAAATTGTATTTCTATCATATGATTTTTTGTTTTCGGACGGATATAAAAAATACTTACTAAACCTCCAATAATCAGTAAAAACGGCAATATTATTTCCATTCTATCCTCCTAATTATCGTTATTCATTTGTTTTTTCAATTTCTCTAATTCTTCATTGACACTATTTTCTTGATCCATTTGCACAAATGGGTCATTTTCACTTTCTTGCACGCCTGATATTTCTGAAAAAGCATTCGCCTCTGCCTCTTTTTCTGCAATTTTCTGCTCCATTTTATCCATTTTTGCAAAAGCGCTTTTACTATCCATGTTGCCAAGCGTTTTCGCCATTTGTGACTTTGCATCCGCCATTTGACTTCTGGCTGTAAGCATTGTTTGTTTGCTTCTCGCCTCTTCCAACTTTTGCTTCAAAATTTCAATTTGTGACTTTATTTCATTTACTTGAGCCTCCATTAAAGCCGTCATTTCTTGATATTGTGTCACCATTTTATCTTGCTCAACTTTATTTTCGAGTGCTTTTTTCGCCAATTCTTCATTTCCTTGTTCTAAACAAGCCTTTGCTTTTTCTTGCCATACATTCGATTGCTCTTGCGCCATTTCTAATTGCTTTTTCACTTGATTATGACTTCCCATTGCTGTTCCCAAACCTTGTGTTGCCTTTCTCAATTGTTCTTCCATATCAATAATAATTTGTTTTACCATTTTTTCTGGATTTTCCGCCTTGTCAATCAAATCGTTGACATTTGCTCTTACCAAATCGCTCATTCTTTCAAAAATTGCCATTTTCAATTCCTCCTTCAATCTCTTTTTTTAAATAACACTTTTAACAATAAACCACTACCCGCAGCTATTATTCCAAACATTAACACATAATCAAACATGGATGTTGTCACAAAATTAATTCTAATACTCATAATAATACTCAATATCAAAAATACTACACTAAGTAAAATCAGCAACTTCGCTCCAATCGATTTGCTATTAAAAAAGTACCATATAATTCCTATAATTAGTGGTATTGTCACTGTTGCAGAAGACATATTCAATCCACCCAAATGCCACACATACCAGCTACTATGTACTGTGACTCTTTTGCTGAGCAAAAACAAACCTGCACCTAGCAAAATCATCCCAACAAAAAAATGCAATAATTCATTTCCACTAGAACTTGAATTCAAACTTTTATAGGATCTCATATCATCTAATTCTTCTGACACACTTTTGTTCTTTTTTGACATTTTTTGCCCCTTTCTTAAAATTCTTATTACTCTTCAATTTTTGTGCTAAATATTGATTTAGCAATATTTCCAATCACAGGCAATTCTGGCTCTTCTTCTTTATTTGCTTTGCTAATTCCCATAATAATCGCCACAATATAAAGCCCCCACAAAATCATGCTAAAAAAAGGAATTGCTATTGGTATATAGCGATATGCTATTGTAATGAAAAGATAACCAAGCCCTATTACAATTGCTTGAGCAGCATGGAATTTTGTATTTCTTTCATTTTCTTTTACCACAAATAAAACCACTAAACCTCCTATCCAACCAAAAAGATATGCCAAAATTGATTTCGACTTTTCACTCATTTTAAAACCTCCTTCTTATGATTTTATATATTGATACCAATCATATAAATACAAAACAATCGTTATTGGAAATACAACAATCACTCTGGCATTATACCTATACGCTAACTCAAAATTAAAATGCAAAACAGACAAAAATGCTCTTGTCATCCCACAATTCCAGCATTTATTTCCAGTTATTTTCTTTATTATGCATATATTTTGTAAAAATGGGCTTTCTATTGGTATCACATATAAAATCATTAATAAAATAAAATTTAATATTACAAATAATTTAATTTTGAATCGCATTTCCATCTTTGTCCATAAAGTTCCCTGTTGCGACCATAATAATGTCAATCAAAGTCCATACACCACATCCCCCCAATGTGATTAGTTGCAAAATTCCAGTCCCAATTTTACCAACATAAAATCTGTGTATTCCCAAAGTTCCAATAAACAAACTCAGTAGCAATGTAACCAGCCAATCCTTCTCACTTTTCATATTTTCCTCCTTCTATTTCCTCATTTTAATACATATTTTTTCGTAAATATTGTTATATTTTGTCAGAATTTAATATAATATTATCATTTATTTTCCAAAAAGTAAATAGATTTTTAACATAATATTGTATATTTTTGATATTTTTTACATATATTTTGTGTTTATAAAGATTTATAAACAATATATAATAAGAAAAGAAGATTTTTGGGAGGTTGATAAAATGGAAATTGACAATCGCAAAAATGAATTTGCACATTATATTGGAAACCAAATTTTAGATTTACGAAAATCTAAGAAATTATCACGTGAGCAATTTGCTGAAAAAACAAACTTATCGCCCAATTATATCTACGAAATCGAAAAAGGAAACAGCATTCCTGGTTGTCTTGCTTTACTCGATATTTGCAATACTTTCCAAATCGCACCCGCTCATTTATTAAATAAATACTTAGATGATAATTGCCATTCTATATCGGAATTAGTGCACAGTGACTTTGAAAAACTTTCTAGTTACGATAAAAAATTAATTGTTGACTTAATCCACCTAATGGCAAATAGATAAAAAATAGGCAATAATATTTAAAAGAGGTTAGATTTTGATATCTAACCTCTTCTAGTTTTTCTTATTGATTAATTTAATCCTACCTCTAAATCGTTTATTGTGAATCTTCATTAATCGATTATCAATTTTATTAATAATTTTTGCATAAGTAACAAGTTCCTTTGATATTCTCTCTGAGATTTTTCCATTTGACTTATACTTAATTTCATGTTCTAACGTCGCCCAAAAATCCATCGCCATGGTACGAATTTGTATTTCAACTTTAGGATATAACTTTGTGCCGTCTAATTCAACTGGAACTTCCACTATCATATGATAACTTGAATAGCCTGTTTTCTTTGGATTTGTCACATAATCCTTCTCACGAATGATTTTACAATTTTCAAATTCTCTAATCACATCAACCACTTCAAAAACATTTGCTTTAAATGGGCAAATGATTCTCACACCTGCTATATCATTAATATTTTCTATTAGGTTCTTGTAAGTTAATTCATAATCTTTGCGTTTCATTTTCTTGATAATGCTCTCAGGAGTTTTAACTCTGCACACAACATGATTAATCAAATCATGCCCATAAATTTCTGTGTAATCCTGATTAATTGAATTTACTTTTTCCTCGACCTCTCTCATAGCGAGTGAGTATAAATTCATTAGCTGCCCAAATTTATTATCTTTTATATTTAATCCATTTTTTCCATATTTACTTTTTGGTGCTAATAATATGTCTATCTTAACAATCATCTCCTCTCTTGTTATAGTATGATTTTATAAATAAATTATAAAAATAATATTAAAATTTTGTGTCTTTTGTGTGAATTTTTAGTTTCTTATTTCAAAATGAGGAAGCCCTTTATCTTCCCCATTTCACCTTATTTTACATCATCTAATTTTCGATAATTAACATATAACACAAATCCACCTATAATGGCTACTCCTAATGTAATTGCGATTAATATTTTTGAACCTGCTTTAGGCAAAGTAGTTGGCGCGGTTGTGTTATCTGTTGCATTTTTGTTTGTATTTGCATTTGGCGTATTATTTTTATTTGTATTCGTATGATTCGTATTTGTATTCGTATTTGTGTTATTTTCTACTTTTTTTCCTGTCAACTTCACTTGTGGACTAGAAGGCTCTGTTTCATTTTTTTCATTATCTAAACCATCTTTATAAGAAATATCTATTTTATCATTAACGGAAATAATTTTATCAAAAATATCTCTATTTTGCATATCTTTAATTTTCAAAGTATAATTCAAAATAGCCATTGAACCCGGATTTAATCGATTAATATTCCAAACAAAATAGCGGTCTTTTGCTAAATTTGAAGTATCTACATCAGCATCTGCATCATCGATGGTAAACGTGAAATTATCCATAATCTCTTTTGTTAAAGATCGGAAGAGCGTCGTGTAGGGAAAGAGTGTAGGTTATAGTGTAG